>JASFGC010000062.1:0-13186 GCA_050123975.1 Syntrophobacterales bacterium
CACAGGCAGATCTTCATCCGGCACGGGCACGATGCCACATTCGTCGCAGTAAATTATAGGTATGGGAGCCCCCCAATAACGTTGTCTGGAAATGAGCCAGTCTCGCAACCTATAGTTTATAGCACCTTTACCCAGCCCGTTGGATTCGAGGTACTGGTTAATGGCCTCTCTGGCAGCTGCACTCTCCAAACCGCTAAATTCGCCTGAATTCACGAGGATCCCATCTTCTTCATATGCAGCCTCCATGGTGTCCCCGTCCAGTTCACTACCCGGTGGATTTACTACTACTTTCAATGGTAGATCATACGCCGTGGCGAACTCAAAATCCCTCTGGTCATGTGTGGGTACCGCCATCACAGCACCAGTGCCGTATTCCATCAGGACAAAATTGGCAACGTAAATGGGCATGCGCTCGTCCGTCATGGGATTGCGGCAGTAGGCTCCAGTAAATACACCTTCTTTTTCAAGGAGTTCTGAGGTTCTCTCACTCCTTTGTGTCTGTTTGGTCTTTTCAATGAATTCTCTGACAGCCGCTTCCTCGGGTCTGCCCTTGCAGAGTTCCAAGGACAACGGATGCTCCACGGCCAGACTCATAAAAGTTGCCCCGAATACCGTGTCCTGACGTGTGGTGTAAACTTCTATGGATTCATCGGAATTTTCCAAGGGGAAATGAATCATGGCCCCGTGACTCTTGCCTATCCAATTTCTCTGCATGGTGAGCACCCGCTCCGGCCAACCTGGCAAGCGCTCACAATATTCTAAGAGCTCATCCGCATAATCAGTGATTTTGAGAAACCACTGTGCCATCTCCTTTTGTTCCACCCCTTGGCTGCAGCGCCAACACAGCCCGGCCTCGACCTGCTCGTTGGCCAGCACGGTCTGGCACGTAGAACACCAGTTCACATAAGATTTTTCCCGGTATGCTAGACCTTTTTCGTACATCTTGAGAAACATCAACTGTTCCCAGCGATAATAAGAGACGTCACAGGTGGCCAGTTCCCTACTCCAATCGTAGCTAAAGCCCATCTGTTTCAACTGTTCTTTCATTTGGTCAATATTATTGTATGTCCAGGTAGCGGGATGGCTCTCGGCCTTGATGGCAGCGTTTTCCGCCGGCATGCCGAATGCATCCCAGCCCATGGGATGAATAACGTTAAATCCACGCATGGTCTTGTAGCGGGCCACCACATCACCGATAGTGTAGTTGCGCACGTGTCCCATGTGGATTCGTCCCGAGGGGTAGGGAAACATTTCCAGGAGATAATACTTGGGCTTGCTGGCATCTTCGGTAACATAGAAGATCCGCTGATCTTCCCAAATGCGCTGCCATTTAAATTCGATTTCGCTGGGATTGTATCTGGCCTCCATGGTTCCTCCAGAACACCTATCTACTGCTTCGATTCTCTACTCTTCGAACTTCCCTACTCCGTTTTCCACCGGATGCGGCGACGCGGAGAGATAACGACGAATTTGAATCTCTTGAAAAAAGACCGTTTTTGAAGAAACAATTTATGCAGGATGTTATCCGGGAACAGGTCTTTTTCACCGCGTCTCCGGTTCCCCGTGTCGCCGTTTCGCTGTTAGATCGCGTCTCTGTATCATCGCGTCTCCGCGTTTCCGTGTCTGCGTGTCCCCATGTCATCTCCTCTCAAGGTCGAGTCGCCAAGCCTCTTTTCTGGCCCAGTGCTAACCTTGTCTGTCCCCTCTTCCAAATCTACCCTAATTCTGTCCAGAATCCCGTTTATGAAGGAACCGGAATCCTCTGTGCCATATTTCTTGCCAAGATCCACCGCTTCGTTTATGGAAACCTTAGCCGGGATATCTGTTCGGTAAAGGATTTCAAAAATGGCCAATCGGAGAATATTGCGGTCGACCGCAGACATGCGCTCCAACCTCCAATGCTCTGAAAACCGGCTGATCAGAGTATCAATTTCCTCTCGATATTGATGCACGCCATTGGCAAGCTCAACTGCAAAATCTCTTATGCTATCTGGAGCCTTGAAATGCTCGCAGAAGAGCCTCAGGGCTTCACCAATGTCAATGTGGGCCATATCAACCTGATACAGTACCTGAATGGCCATTTCTCGAGATCGGCGTCGACTACTCATCTTTGTCCTGCACAAGTATGGTGGTGGGCTTTACCACCCTACACAAAAGAATGCCTAAAATGTCTAAAGTGTCTAAAATGCCTAAAATACTAAAGATGTGAGATGTCGGGTGTGAGATTGTCTGCGATTTACCAAAGTCTAATGTCCCACATCCCAGATCTCACATCTCACATCGCTAAGTCGGTACGGCATCAGGCGAATGAGATAGGTTAACCTAACTGGCCCATGAGGTTCGCCATTTCAATGGCTGCCTGTGCTGCCTCGAAACCCTTGTTGCCCGCCTTGGTTCCGGCGCGTTCGATGGCTTGCTCCAAGCTGTCGGTGGTGAGAACTCCAAACGTGATGGGGATGCTGTGCTCCAGCCCCACAGTCGCAACTCCTTTGGAAACTTCGGCGCTGACGTATTCAAAATGAGGTGTTGAACCTCGAATAACAGCACCCAGACAAATGATGGCGTCATATTTCTTTTGTTCAGCTAGCTTCTTGGAGGTGAGAGGGATCTCCCAGGCTCCCGGAACCTTCACTATTTGAACGTCAGCTTCCGATGCACCGCTCCTGAGTAAGGCGTCCATAGCGCCCCCCAACAGCCGGTCGCAAATGAAATCATTGAAACGACTCACTACTACGGCAAACTTCAGGCCTTTCGCCTCCAGCTTCCCCTCAACAGGTTTCGGCATTCTAACCCCCTTTTGTATATTGCGGATTGCGGATTGTGGATTGCGGATTGCTTTAGGTCATGCGAGCAACTCATCAGATTTACGATCTCGAATCTGAAAACCGACTAAAATCCGAAATCGGAAATCCGAGATCCTCAATCAATAGTTTTCCGTTTCTTTCTCCCCGGAAAGCTTCATCAGATGCCCCATCTTCGAACACTTGGTTTTCAGGTAATCGAGATTACAGGGATTGGGCGAAATCTCTATGGGCACCCTTTCGGTGATGGTAATACCATAGCCCTCGAGACCCACAATCTTTTGGGGATTGTTGGTCATCAGCCGCATATTCCTCACCCCGAGGTCCACCAGAATTTGGGCACCGATACCGTACTCTCTGAGATCAGCCTTAAACCCCAGAGCTTCGTTGGCCTCTACCGTATCCTTTCCTTGGTCCTGGAGTGCGTAGGACTTGAGTTTATTGGCTAGCCCGATACCGCGGCCCTCGTGATTGGTTATGTAGAGAATGACGCCGCTGCCCTCATCATTGACCATTTCCATGGCTCGATGTAGCTGGTCACCGCAATCACACCGGAGTGAACCTAAGCTGTCGCCGGTGAGACATTCCGAATGGACACGCACCAAAACCTCTGCCTCTGGGGCAATCTCGCCCTTTACCAAGGCAATGTGCTGGACCGTATCGATATCGTTCGTGTAGGCAATGGCCGTGAATTCACCGCCATGGATGGTGGGAAGCAAGGTGGTGGCGGCTCGATGCACGAAGCTTTCGTGGCGCATGCGGTACTCAATAATATCCGCGATGGTTACTATCTTGAGGCCGTGCTCCTCGGCAAATACCTCCAAATCCGGCATTCTCGCCATGGTGCCGTCGTCTTTCATGACCTCACAAATGACCCCGGCAGGATTCAGACCCGCCAACCTGGCCAAATCAACCGATCCCTCGGTCTGGCCGGTACGCACCAACACTCCGCCCTTACGAGCCCGCAGAGGGAAGATATGTCCTGGGCTCACTAGATCTCCCGGTCTGGCCTCAGGGTCCACCGCTGCCAAGACAGTGGTGGCACGGTCTGCTGCCGAGATTCCAGTGGTCACCCCTTGCCGAGCCTCTATGGAGACGGTAAAAGCAGTTCCGAATCTGGATCTGTTGTTGGAAACCATCATGGGCAACTGTAAGTGCTCAACTTTTTCCTCGGTCAAGGAAAGACAGATCAAGCCTCTCCCATACCGGGCCATAAAATTTATGGCTTCCGGGGTCACCTTCTCGGCAGCCATACAGAGATCACCCTCATTTTCCCGGTCCTCATCATCTACGAGGATGACCATCCTTCCTTCTCTGATCTCTTCTAGTGCTTCAGCAATTTTCGCTGTTGGCATTTCCTTAACTCCATTTCGTCATTTCATCATCTGGCATTTATCATTTATCATTACTTCCATGATCGTTCGTCAACTCTTTTCGGTCGCAGAGCTGAGCAAATATTGAACTTCCTGTCTGGCGCAAGATCTTTAACTAAACAAGTCCAATTGATCGCTGACAAATGAGAAATGAATAATGCTAAATGAACCCGTGCTTCGCCAGAAAGCCTCGATCTACACCACTTGCTGAGGGAGAATCGCCTTCCTGCATAGTGCGCACAAATCTTTCCACATATTTTCCAATAATATCAACTTCTATGTTCACCTCGTCACCCACCCGCCAGCTCCTGATCGTGGTCCACCGAGCGGTGTGAGGCAGGATGTTGACCTCAAAACTCTGTTCATCGCAACGATTCACTGTCAAACTCACTCCGTTTACTGCCACCGAGCCCTTTTCAATGATGTAGCGTCCCAACTCTGCGACCAACTCGAATGCGAACACCAGTGAGTCTCCTCTCTGTTTCCTGGCCATCACTCTGGCCTTGCCGTCCACATGACCATTAACCAGATGTCCACCAAGACGGTCTCCCAACCGGAGAGCCCGTTCCAGATTAACCTCATCACCCATAGACCGCTGGCCGAGAGTGCTGCGACTTAAGGTCTCCTGGGATACCTCTACCGTAAAGGTCTTCTCCTGCCAGGAAACCACAGTGAGACAGACACCGTCCACCGCAACACTCTCACCGGTCTGAAACCCATTCAGATCGAAGGAAGCCTCAATGCTGAGACGCATGTCTTTTCCACGTGGCTCTAAGATTTTCAGTTTGCCGGTTCCCTCAACCAGGCCAGTGAACATGGGGCATCTCCCTCTGCTTCAATCCTCTTGTAGAAGCGGACCCTTTCGGAGTACTGGAGTAATGGAGTAGTGGAGTAATGTAAAAAGAAATCTTTGTAAAACAATCTTCCCAACACTCTATCACTCCAATACTCCATCACTCCGACGAAGCGCCACCTGGCTCTGGGCGAGATATATCATCGTAAAGTACTCGCCGAACCAAGGCTAGCCTAGATTTATTTAAACAGCGCTGAGTCTTTCAAATACCCTTCTACCATTATATCATCGTCGAAGCGACGAAGCTTCAAATCCCGCAAAGGCAAAGCCTCAGCCACGCTCGCGGCCCCGATGCCGCCTACCACAGGCACAGCGCTACTGCCACCAATGATTTTCGGCGCAAGAAAAAGATACACTTTATCCACAAGATTGTCATAAAAAAAGGCACCGTGAACTTCAGCCCCACCTTCCACCAAAAGACTGATAATCTCACGAGTGCCTAAATGTTTCACGAGCGCATGCAGTGAAACACGTCCCCGCGCCAGCGGGAGCGGCAAAATCTCCACCCCTCGCGCTTCGAGCGCAGACCTTCTTTTCTGGTAAGGCTCTGGACCGCATGCTATAAGAGTCGGAGCCTCATTGATCTGACTTACAACCTGACTTTCAAGTGGAGTTCTTAGGTGGGTGTCCAGAATAATACGGAGTGGATTGTTGCCTTTCTTTCCAGGAAGACGGGTGGTGAGACTGGGGTCGTCCGCGATAACAGTTCCAACCCCCACCAGTATGGCATCCATTGCATGACGCAGTCTATGGACAAATCGTCGTGAACGCTCGTTGGAAATCCAGCGGGAGTCACCGAGATGACTAGCAATTTTGCCGTCCAGGCTGGCGGCCGCCTTGGCCACTACCAGAGGCGAGCCAGTGGTGACGTGCTTGATGAACGGTTCATTGAGTCGAAAACATTTATCCTCAAGAATACCCTCTTCGACGGGGATTCCCCGTGATCGGAGATAATCCGCCCCGCCCCCCGTAACTCGAGGATTGGGATCACTACAACCAACCACCACTCGAGCCACTCCACTCAGCAAAACAGCCTCGGAGCACGGTGGTGTTCGTCCCTGATGATTGCATGGTTCCAGGGTCACATAGAGGGTGGCGCCCTGCGCCTGGCTGCCAGCTTCCTGAAGTGCATGGATTTCGGCATGTGGGGTGCCCGCCTGGCGGTGATACCCCTGCCCCACTACCTGGCCGTTCTTGACTACCACCGCGCCCACCACGGGATTTGGAGAAGTGTATCCTACGCCACGACCAGCTAAACGCAGGGCCAATCGCATGAACTGCTCATCTTCTTTTGTCAAAGATCCTTGCTTACTCACTGTTTTTACTTTTTAGCCGCGATTTATTGAAAACCAGTCTTGTCCAGTTTCGCGACAACCTAGAAAACCTAGGGTAACTCCTCATCCAAAAGTTTCTGCAGGTCCTGGAGATCCTGAATCTGCCGATGTACCATGCTGTAGCGAATATAGGCTGTAGGATGGATCTCCTGCAAAGCGGCTGCTACCCAATCTCCCAAGACTTGACTGCGGAGCTTGCGCCGCCGGCTTTCCTGAATCCGGTTTTCAATGAGTCCCGCTATTTTGCTGAGGTGGTCTTCTGCTATCGGCAGTTTGGTGCACGATCGTCTGAGGCCGGCCAGAATTTTGTTTCGATCGAAGGATTCCATCCGGCCGTCTCTCTTGACCACCAGAGCAAGATTTTCTTCGAGCCTTTCGAAGGTGGTAAACCGCCCGTCGCACTCAGGACATTGTCGTCGTCTCCGGATGTGGTTATTGTCCTTTCCAGGACGGGAGTCAAGCACCCGAGTCTTGGGGTGATCACAAAACTGGCATTTCATGTCCCGCCTCCGTCAGGTGATTTCCAGTTGTTCAACCCGATTCCGGCCTCATGTAACATCTGGTCGGAAAGCTCGTCCGCGTACCCTTCTTCAAAGTAGACAGCAACAATATTAGCATTAATGACCATCTTGGCGCAAATAACACATGGGTGCGTGGTGCAATAGAGGGTGGCACCCTGAATTGGTATGCCGTGGCGAGCCGCCTGGATAATAACATTTTGTTCGGCGTGCAGTCCTCGGCAGAGCTCGTGCCGTTGACCAGAAGGAATATCGTTGACCTCCCTCAGGCAACCGATATCAAGACAATGAGGCAAACCCGATGGCGCACCATTATATCCGGTTGCAAGGATTCTTTTGTCTTTCACCAGCACCGCTCCCACCCGACGCCTGACACAAGTGGAACGTTGGGCCACAAGCCTGGTAATTTCCATGAAATAAGCATCCCAACTCGGTCGCGTCATGACTTAGCTCCTCTCCTTGTCGTATACAGGTTTGTGAAGAGGGAACTGCGAACAAAAATCGGCAACCTGGTCGCGAACCCGCTCTATGACACCAGCGTCGCCACCAGCCGCTAGCGCCTGGTGAATAAACTGGGCTATTACTGCCATATCCTCTTCTGTCATTCCTCGCGTGGTCACTGCCGGAGTGCCGACTCGGATGCCACTTGTTACAGCCGGCCTCTCTGGATCATAGGGAATACTGTTCTTGTTAACTGTGATCCAGGCCTGGTCCAGGATGAGCTCTGCTTGGGCCCCGGTTAAGCCAATTCTTCTCAAGTCTAGCAGCATCAGATGATTGTCGGTGCCGCCAGAGACGAGACGAAAACCCCTTTCAGACAATTCCGCCGCCAACCGCTTAGCATTGTTCACTACTTGTCTCTGGTAAGTGCGAAACTCTAAACTCAGAGCCTCTTTGAACGCCACTGCTTTTGCAGCTATGACATGCATAAGAGGTCCTCCCTGTACGCCTGGGAAGATCTCTTTGTTGAGCTTTTCGGCGTGGTTCTGCCTGGCAAGAATCAACCCCCCTCTCGGTCCCCTGAGAGTCTTGTGGGTGGTGGAAGTCACGAAGTCACTATGTGGAATAGGACTGGGATGGACACCAGCAGCAACCAGCCCGGCTACATGGGCCATATCCACCATCAGGTAGGCGCTGATCTCTTCACAAACTCTCTGAAAAAAACCAAAGTCGATACTCCGCGGATAGGCGCTCGCTCCCACAATAACTAGTTTGGGTCGGTGTTTTCTAGCCAGTCGTTCAAACTCCTCGAGATCGATGGTCTCAGTCTCCCGATTTACCCCATAGGAAATGACCCGGAAGAGTTTGCCGGAATAATTGGCGGGGCTGCCATGGGTCAGATGACCTCCATGGCGCAAGTCCATACCCATGATGGTGTCTCCGGGCTGCAAAATCGAGAAGTACACCGCCATGTTAGCCTGTGAGCCGGAGTGGGGCTGGACATTGGCATATTCAGCCGCAAACAACTCTTTTGCCCGTTCAATCGCCAGGCTTTCAGCTGTATCCACGAATTCGCAGCCGCCGTAATATCTATGACCGGGATACCCCTCGGCATACTTGTTGGTCAAGACGCTCGCCTGGGCATGCCTGACTGCAGGGCTGGCGAAATTTTCCGAAGCAATGAGCTCCAGCCTCTGAAGCTGCCTTTCCTCCTCCAGTCTAATTGACTCTGCAATTTGGGGGTCTATTATTTCCAGTTCTGACATGCTGGCCCTCTTTATAAACGGTGTAGTCACCCACCACCGCCATTTTCCATTTCGCTTTTTTCATTGGTGAGATAGCAAATAACGAAGGAATTCGCAATGTATAATGATAAATGCGAAATGGGAAGTGTTAATTCAGAGATGCTAAACGAGAAATGACAGATGGAAAATGTCCAGCCCGGGTGGGCTACACTTCGTCCAGTTGCGCTATTCTGCCCTGATGACGTCCGCCATCAAATTCAGTCGCCAGCCAGGTTCTAACAATCTCTCCCGCCAGGTCGGCCCCGATGAGCCTTCCCCCCATCACCAATAGATTGGCGTCATTGTGTTGTCGACTTAAAACAGCGCTGTAAAGATCGTTGCACAGTGCTGCACGTACACCAACAAAGCGGTTGGCAATCATGGACATACCCAGCCCGGATCCACAGACAAGAATGCCTCTGGTGAATTCACCTCTGGCGACCCCAGCTGCCACAGCCTTGCCGTAGACCGGATAATCAACTGAGTCTTCACTGTGGCAACCCACATCTTCCACAGAATGTCCCATACCTTCCAGCACTGCCTTGATCTGGCTTTTCATGGAAAAACCTGCGTGATCGCTCCCGATAATGACTTTCATGTTCACTCTCCCGGTTGGGACTAGGATTCATAGCGACAAAACAATAGGGCGGCATTGGTACCGCCGAAACCAAACGAATTGGTAAGCGCTGTTCTTACCTCCACTTCCCGGCAAACATTGGGGACGTAGTCCAGATCACAGTCCGGGTCCGGATTTTCGTAATTAATCGTCGGTGGAATGATGCCGTTCTTGATGGTAAGCACGGTTATGGCGCTCTCCACCCCACCCGCACCTCCCAAGAGGTGTCCGGTCATGGACTTGGTAGAGCTTACAGCCAACTTGTAACTGTGTTCTTTAAAAACGGTCTTTATGGCTTGCGTTTCAAACTTGTCATTCAAGTCGGTGGAAGTGCCGTGTGCATTGATGTAGTCAACTTCCTCTGGCCTGACTCCCGCATCATCCACGGCCATCTGCATACAACGGGCCATGCCTTCACCTTCCGGTGCCGGAGCTGCAATATGGAAAGCATCTCCGGTCAAGCCGTAGCCAATTACCTCTGCGTGGATAGTGGCTCCCCGTTCAAGGGCGTGATCCAGTTCCTCCAGAATGAGAATGCCACTACCCTCGGCCAGAACAAAACCGTCTCGGTCTCGGTCAAAAGGACGAGACGCCTTAACAGGCTCATCATTGCGGGTTGAGAGGGCCCGCATAGCGTTAAAACCTCCTATGGCCAACATTGTAACAGTTGACTCCACACCTCCTGTAATCATGGCATCGGCAGCACCCCTCTGAATGTGTTTGAAGGCGTCACCCACCGCGTGAGTGCCGGCGGCACAGGCCGTTTCAATGGCGACGTTCGGCCCTCTAGCTCCAAAAAAGATGGAAATCTGACCTGGAGCCATATTGGCGATAATCATGGGAATAAAGAAAGGGCTTATCTTCTTGGGTCCTTGCTCCAGCATAACCCGATGATATTTTTCAATAGTTGCAAGACCACCGAGGCCGCAGCCGATAACAACTCCAACCCGATCGGCATTGTTGTCGTTAATGTTCAGTTTGGCATCGTCTAGGGCTATTCGAGTCGCCGCAAGGGCATACATGGTAAATATGTCCATCCTTCTGAGATCCTTGCGGGAGACATAGTCTTCTGCTTTGAAATCTTTCACTTCCCCAGCAATCTGGGTGGCCATGCCGGTGGCGTCAAACCTGGTAATCGGGGTGATCCCCGACTTGCCAGCCACAAGGGCAGACCATGTCTCCTCTACACCGATTCCCACCGGTGTCACCAAACCTAAACCCGTAACCACGACCCTTCTTTCCATTGCCTCATCCTCGGTTAAAGTTGTGCCTTCAAACTGAGACAAATACTTTTTCTCAGGCTCACGGCGCAAGACATAAGGCTCAGGGCTTTGGATGATTTTCTAGCCACTCATCTTCCTCGCGCCTTGTACCCTGTACCTTATACCTTGCACCTTTCTCCTTCTACATATACATCCCACCATTCAAATGAATTACCTGCCCCGTAATGTATGAAGCCTCCTCTGAAACGAGAAACTTTACCACCTGGGCAACATCCTCAGGTTGACCCGCGCGACCCAGGGGAATTTGGGCTAGAAAGGCCTGCTTGGCCCTCTCGGGAAGCTGCGCCGTCATCTCAGTTTCAATAAAACCAGGTGCCACTGCATTTACTGTGACATTCCGGCTTGCCAGTTCCCGAGCCACCGATTTAGTGAAGCCCATGATGCCAGCCTTGGATGCGGCATAGTTGGCCTGACCTGCGTTGCCCATGGCCCCCACTACTGAGGCTATGTTCACCACCCGACCGTAGCGCTGCTTTGTCATCTGGCGTGCGACCGCCTGGGTACAGTTAAAAACGGACTTGAGGTTTACCGCCAACACCGCATCCCAATCCAACTCTTTCATCCGCATCAGCAGGGTGTCCCTGGTGATGCCGGCGTTGTTGACCAGAATGTCAACACGACCATGACGGTCCACCACGCCGGCAAAGAACTCTTGAACCGCTTTGTAATCTGCTACATCGAGCCGCATTCCCTCAATCTCACAACCTTTGTCCTGTGCCATGGCGATAGTTTCGTCAGCAGCCGTGTCCTCAGGGGGATCGAAGTGATTGAAAACCACAGTCAATCCTGGTTCAGCAAGAGCCATGATAATTGCTCGGCCAATCCCACGCGAACCTCCGGTAACCACCGCAACTTTTTTGCTGTCTTCAGCCATTTGCCCTCCCCCGCAATAACTAAGGTTTCAGTGTTCAGGTTTCAGGTTTCAGTATTGAGATTTCAGCGTCTATGTTTTTTTCCTGACACCTGACACCTGACACCCGACACCCGACACCTAAAACTTTGGGATTTGAGATTTTGTTACTCTCCTCGCTGTTCTTTTATTTTCTTCACAAATGATGGCAGGAATTCAAAGAGATCCGCCACCACCCCGTAATTCACGATGTCGAAAATGGGTGCCTCGGGATCTCTGTTAACAGCCACAATAATCTCTGAACCTTGCATACCCACCACATGCTGGATAGCTCCTGAGACACCACAGGCCATGTAGAGTTTGGGAGAAACCGTCTTGCCCGTCTGACCTACCTGGTGGCTGTACGGCATCCACCCTTCATCCACCACACTTCTGGTAGCACCAACTGCACCATCCAGCAGAAGGGCCAACTCTTCGATGACATCAAAATTCTCAGCTTTTTGTAGACCACGGCCACCAGTGACCACCACATCAGCCTCGGCCAGACGTACTGTTTCCTGTTCCTGGATTACAGTATCAAGCACTTTTACCCTGGAGGTAAGGGCCTCTTGACTGGGTGCGAATGGCTCCACCACTCCCTGGCGCTGCTCGTCAAAAACCCTCTTCTTCATTACCATCGGCCGTACCGTAGCCATTTGCGGCCGACGGTTTGGACAGAGAATGGTAGCCATCACATTGCCGCCAAAAGCCGGTCTGGTCTGATACAGCAATCCATCTTCACCAATATCGAGCCCGGTACAGTCAGCCGTTAACCCGGTTTCTACAGCTACCGCCACCCGGGGAATAAACGAACGCCCCATAGCGGTTGCTCCAGCCAAAAGAATATCCGGCTTCTTTTGCTGAATCATTTCTGTCAGAACCTTGGAGTGGGACTCATCATTGAACGGGTCCAGAGCAGGATCCTCCGCCAGGTAAACACGATCTGCCCCATAGCCTATGAGCTGCTTGGCAACTTCCTGGAGCTGATCTCCCATCAATACCGCTGCCAACTCAACCTCTAGCTTATCAGCCAAATCTCTGCCAACGCTGAGCAATTCAAAGGAGACCGAATGTACTTTGCCGTGGTGGTGTTCGGCTACAACCCAGACTCCTTGGTATGATTCAATGTCGTCTGTCTGGACCGCTTCCACCTCGGGCATGCTGATGGCTTCGTACTCACAGGCATCGACGCAGAGACCACACAGATTACAGGTATCGTCCACCTGAGCCATCTCATCCCTTACCTCGATGGCTTCCACAGGACAGACTTCTATACACTCCTCACAAGCTACGCACTTTTCTTCGTCAATTATGGCCTTCATAGCCCAGATACCTTTGCCTCCTTTAACAGCTGAATAAGTTTCTCCGCCTGCTCCTCAACTTCACCGGTGATCATTTCTCGGTCGCTTCGCGGCGGAGGACTGAAGACCTTGACTACCTGGGTAAAAGAGCCCTGCAAACCAACTTCTTCGGGATTCAAGTCCAAGTCAGCCGCCCCCCAGGTTGGAATTTCCAGTTTTTTTGCCCTCATCTTGTGCTTGAGCCCAGGCATTCTAGGATCACCAATTTCCCGTACCACGGTAACCACTGCCGGCAGTGCCATCTGAACCACCTCGTAACCGAAATCGGTGAGGCGCTCGACCCGCAATTGATCTCCATTCAGCAACTCCAGCTTACGGCCATAGGTGGTATAGGGCTGATCTAAATGCGCTGCCAGTCCTGGACCCACCTGGGCAGTGTCACCATCAATGGCCTGCTTACCGCAGATTACCAGGTCCACCGGTTCCAGCTTGGC
>JASFGC010000063.1:0-13136 GCA_050123975.1 Syntrophobacterales bacterium
GCGCTCTTCCTCTGAAGACTGGCGCCAGATCTTTACCGCCTTTTGCTCAAACATCCGACTGGAAAAGATAACCAGAAACAGACCCCCTGGTTTCAGAATTCTATTGACCTCTCGAAAGACGTCAAAGGGCTTGGTCATATAGTCAACCGAAACCACATTGAGCACCACATCAAAGGTGGAGTCAGAAAATGGAAGGATGGGATTTTTGTTCAAGTCGTGCAGACACCACTCGGTGAGGGCGGGGTTCTTGGCGAGTTCATTACGGTTCAGTCCCAAGCCAACAACTCTTTCCGGCCGAAGGCTGGGGGGAATGTGGGAATCCCAACTTGCCATCAGATCCAGAATAACCGGGTTTTCTTCTATAACGAGATCACCGATCAGCTTTTCCACTGTTGCCAGGGCCAGAGAATCGAGATGCTGCACAAAACGATCGGTGATATAGAATATACTGTCATCGCTTTCGTCCGAGCGAGAGAAAGCATCTTCACTGAAAAAGGGGTCGTCGACAACTACTTGCTCGGTCAGACTATCATTGTTTGTATTGAGAGCATGTGGCTCTTCCATACTAAGCCTCCTCGAGGGTTTTTAGCACTTTGCTCACGGTATCTTTCGGACTGACCTTGTACCATGTGTCAACGACTTTTCCTTGTTCGTCGATCAACAGAGATGAACGGATAATTCCCTCATATTTCTTACCGTACATGGATTTCTCCCCCCAGGCTCCGTAGGCTTTGGCAATGGCGTTGTCCTGGTCCGAGAGTAAAGAAAATTTAAGACCATGTTTGTGGTCAAATTTCTTTTGCTTGGCAGGTGCATCTGGACTGATGCCGACAACGTCTACGCCGAGATCAGCCAGTTCCTCCCGAGCGTCCCTCACATTGCAGGCCTGCTTAGTGCATCCGGGGGTATCCGCCTTCGGATAGAAGTAAAGCAGGAGTTTTCTCCCTTTGAGATCCTCAAGGTCCACATCTTTTCCATCCTGATCAGAAAGCCTGAAATGAGGGGCTTTATCCCCTGAATTCAATTTAGTCATGTTAATATCTCCTTCGAAACAAATCTTCAAAACCTCGCTATCGAAAAAGTAATCAGGCTCTTTTCTTTGTCAATACGCAGGCTAAAAGCAGCAACACCAGGCCCCGAAAGTAAATTATGTCGTGGGTTATATCACTTGACAAATCCAGAGCACATTCTTACCCATTGCCTATGACATTAACATGCATAATAACGGGTAATTTACAAAATCTAAATTAATGACCAAATCAGCGAATTGACTAGATTATTGGAGGTAAATAGATGGCTGGATATCTAATAAATATTGAAAAGGCAACGATGCAGAATGACAACTTTCGAAAAGTACTCAATACAGCTCAAAACAGCCAACTGGTTGTGATGAGCCTCCTACCCGGGGAAGAGATCGGAACTGAAGTTCACGATCTCGATCAATTCATTCGCTTTGAATCGGGCCGGGGAAAAGTCATCCTGGATGGCAAAGAACACGAGGTTGAGGATGACTGGGCAGTAGTGATCCCGGCCGGTGTAGAGCATAACGTAATCAACACCTCTGACAGCGAAAAGATGAAGCTGTATTCAATTTACTCGCCGCCAGAACATCCAGATGGCACTGTGCATCCCACTAAAGCAGATGATACGGGTCATGATCATTAAGACTAGGCAAAGGGTGACGCCTTCTAGAATTTAGATAAAATCAACCACATAATCAATCGAAGGCGTCCCGCCCTTATAAATTTACTAGCCCCAATAATATATGCTCAGCTAACAGATATAATGGTTATTCCGATAAGGTCAGGTATGATCAAAGCTGCTATAGATGGAAAGCCCTAACGTCTCCTGAACTTGCCATAGGCATATCATATCTAGAAAATGCTTCAGCGAGCGCACTCCCCGTAGTCCGCCGCAGGCGGACTGCAGGGAGCTTCAATCCTTCATAAATTCACATCTTGGCAAGATATGTTTGGTCTCTACCTTGAGAGTTTTACCCAGGTATTTTGAGCTGAGGCCTCAGAAGCACGGACTCCTAAAATCCATGAATAAACACCCAAGAGAACGGTTTTGGGGACTGACCATCAGGAGAGAACAGTTTTTTGACAAATCGTCTAGAGATATTTAGTTTACTGAAGACCTGTTGTATGTGACAGAAAGGTGAAACAGTGTTTAAAAATCCATTGCTGCTTATAGCACTCGCTTTGACTGGTCTTGTCGCGTCATGGGGTATTATTGACACAGCGGGGCTGGCCGGATTCTCCTCAACACTAACAAGCGTCCTTTTCACCAGCAGGGGGTGGTTTGTCATGCTCTCGGTGAGCCTCCTTTTGCTTCTGAGTATCTGGCTCGCTATTTCCCCCTATGGAAAGATCAAACTCGGTAAAGATGATGATGAACCAGAGTTTTCCACGGTGAGCTGGCTGACCATGCTTTTTGCAGCCGGAATGGGAGTGGGACTACTCTTTTGGGGCACGGCTGAGCCCCTTTCCCACTATAAAGTTATTCGTAACTACACCGACAATTTTCGTGCCGCCGAACATGCACTTTTTATTACCAACTTTCACTGGGGCCTTCACGCCTGGACCATCTATGCGATCACCGGTCTGGTCATGGCCTATTTCAGCTTCCGCAAAGGCTATCCCAACTTGGTAAGCACCCCAATGCAGGCGGTTTTTGGTCAACGTACCTGGACAAGGAGTGTCGGCTGGTTAAGTGACTTATTGGCCATCTATGCGATCGCCATTGGCATAGGCGGGTCCATCGCGATGGGGGTATTTCAGATTCAAAGTGGTGTTGAATCGCTTTTCGGCCTGCATAATTCTGGTCTATGGCTCGCGCTGGTGATCTTCACCGTGCTTTGTTTTGCTTACATTTTTCCCCTCATGATGGACCTGAGCAAAGGTATGGCAACGCTTTCAAATACTGCTATGGCCATCACGGGCGGCCTCATGATCTTTGTGCTTCTGACCGGCCCGACCTTTTTCATGATGAGCGGAATTACTGGATCAATTGGCGACTACTTTGCCCGTGTGATTCCACATGGTTTCAAAACCTATACCTTCTTTGATGAAAAGGTCGCCTCTTGGTTTCAATCCTGGACGCTTACCTTCATGGTCTGGTGGTTTGCCTGGGCCCCTTTCGTCGGCGTTTTCATTGCACGCATATCAAAGGGGCGTACCATACGGGAGTATCTTTTAGGTGTCATGCTGGTGCCGACGTTTTTCTCGATCTTCTGGTTCGGGGTTTTTGGCAGCGCCGGCTTTTTTGGGGTGCTGAGGCTTGATGCGCCGATTCTGGAGGTGGTGGAGACAAACATTAATGACGCCACTTTTTTTGTGCTGAGGTATTTACCCCTAAGTAACCTTACAAGTGTTGCCACGGTTCTGGCAGCCTTTCTTTTTGTGGTGACGAGTGTGGTAAGTGCCTCCTTCGTACTTTCCATGTTCGCTACCGGTGGAGATCTCAATCCTCCCACAAGTACCAAGCTCATCTGGGGCGTAATCCTGGGTGCCCTTGGACTGGTTATGATCCTGTCGAATAGTATCGACGCTGTGAAGAGTATCATTGCTCTTGCAGCCTTACCCTTTATTTTTATCGTGCTCTTAGTAGCGGTTTGTCTGCTAAAAGCTCTTAAATCAGAGGTGCTTTGATGACCTTAAGTAACTTAATCGACACACTTCTTAATCTCTGGGTATTTGCTTTTATTGGTATCCTTGTCTGGCTCTATTTCAGGAGAGAACCAGGGCAAGAGAGCGCTAAGAGTCAAGAGACCGTTGAAGAGAACTAGACCTGGTATTTATTATGCAAAGCCATCGGTTTCAGTCTCTGCTATTTATCTTTAGTTTACGACCTCACCAAGAATTTATGATTTCCTGATCATATCTAAACTTTTGTATAAGTTCACATTTTGACAAGTGATAATAAGAACTTGTCCTGAAAAATCAACCTCAATATTTTGTGGAGAGCCTCTCCGGGCGTGAACCTAAATGAGGTGTCATATTATTCGTTCAATACAGTTACTCTACAAAGAAAAAATTATCCGGGTATTTTTTTAAAAATATACTGAATATGTTGATCGGTGTACGTTAGATTTTCTATTGAATTTGTAGAGACCTCTGTGATGGTGACTCTCCCTGGAGGATCGACCAACCGTGGGGCGGGGGTGCTCATGGCTAAATTACCAATGGACGGGTGGCAATAGTCTGAGATGGTGATTATACAATACATTCGTGGATTTCGCATTGAGGGAAGCGCAGGGCACAGGGCATAGAGCATGAAGCATAGAGCATAGAGCATGGAGCATAGAGAAATGCAGCTGGCAGCTATCAGCGGGCAGCTGGCAGACAAGAATTCCGCAATTCCTAATCTGTTATCCGTCCTCTGTCACCTGTCTTCTGGCTCCTGACTCCTAATTTTTCAACGGGGTGTGCAATGGAAGTGGCGTTATTCAAAGATGTTCTGGTCATATTCTCTTTGGCAATTGGTGTGCTCTTGATTTGTCAGCGCCTCAAATTGCCTACCGTTGTGGGCTTTCTCTTTACGGGAATCCTTGCCGGACCTTATGGGTTTGGGTTCATCAGCGCTATCAATGAAGTGGAGGTCCTTGCCGAGATTGGTGTGATGTTGCTGCTTTTTACCATCGGCGTTGAATTTTCCCTGAAAGAGTTCATGCGCATGAAGAAGTCGGTGGTTTTAGGCGGTTCTCTCCAGGTGGTCTTGACCTTCCTGGTGAGCTTTGCAATCTCCACGCGTTTGGGCCGTCCTTTCAACGAGGCGGTGTTCATAGGTTTCTTCATCGCTCTGAGCAGTACCGCTATCGTCTTGAAAATCCTGCAGGAAAAGGCCGAGTTTGACAGTCCCCACGGTCGCACGGCGCTTGCTTTTTTGATTTTTCAGGACATCGCTGTTGTTCCCATGATCCTGTTCACCCCCTTATTGGCTGGGGAAGGAGCCCATTTGGGAAAATCCCTCGGCTTCTTGGCACTGAAAGGTGTGGGTGTTTTTGCCCTGGTGGCAGCAAGTGCCAGATGGATCGTGCCGGGACTGCTCTATCAGATCGCCAGGTCCCGAAGCCGAGAGTTGTTTTTGTTGAGCATACTGGTCATGTGCTTCGGTGTCGCTTGGCTGACCTATCTTGCCGGGCTCTCTCTGGCACTGGGTGCCTTTCTGGCCGGCCTGATCATCTCGGAGTCCGAATACGGCTACCACGCGCTCGGCAATATCGTGCCGTTTCGAGACGTCTTTACCAGTTTATTTTTCGTCAGCATTGGCATGCTCCTTGACCTTGGCTTTTTAATCGAACACCCAGATGAGGTGGCTCTTATCTCTGGAGCGGTCATCATTGCCAAGACTCTCATTGCTACTATGGCCGTGCTTTTCCTTGGCTTGCCGCTGCGCACCGCGATCATAGTCGGTCTTACCCTATGCCAGGTGGGAGAATTCTCTTTCATTTTGGCCAAGGTCGGTGTTGACTATGGCTTGCTCGTAGGCGATACGTTTCAACTTTTTCTGGCAGTCGCCGTCATTACCATGGGGGTAACACCGTTTATCATGGCACTTGCACCCAGAATTGCCACTGGTACGTTGAAATTGCCCCTTCCCACTAAGCTCAAAACCGGTTTTTCTTCAAAGTCGGAATCAGTGAGTGAACATAAAGCGCATGAGCTTGAAGACCACCTGATCATTGTGGGCTATGGATTAAGTGGCAAGAATGTCGCCACCGCGGCCAAGGCGGCCAAGATTCCTTATGTGATCATCGAAATGAACCCAGAGACCGTTCGCAACGAAAAGAAGGCAGGTGAACCCATAATCTATGGCGACGCCACCCACGAAGCGGTTCTGGAGCATGTTGGGATTGAAGATGCGCGGGTTATGGTGGTGGCCATCTCAGATCCCACTGCAACTCGAGGGATGACCTCAGTTGCCAGAAGATTAAACCCGAAGATACATATCATTGCGAGAACCCGCTTTTTCAGAGAAACGACTGCCCTGCGTGAACTCGGCGCCAATGAGGTTATTGCCGAAGAATACGAAACCTCAGTGGAGATCTTCGCTCGGGTCTTGGCCAAGTATCTGGTGCCGAAAGAAGAGATAGATCTGTTCACGGCAGAGACACGAAAAAGCGGGTATCAAATGTTTCGCAAGCCGGTGCGAGACCCGGCTTCCCTGGCTGACCTCAAAGTTAACTTTCCGGATATGGAAATAAGCAGCATACGGGTACACGAAAATTCTCCTGTTGCTGGTAGATCACTGGCAGAACTTCAGCTGAGAACCAAGTACGGCGTGAACCTTTTGGCCATAAAGCGGGGCCCGAAGATACTGAGCAATCCTGACGGACAGACCCAAATTCTTGGAGACGACATCCTCATCCTTCTCGGGTCACCCTCGAACCTGGTTCCCATAGCCGGATCCTGCCTGGAGTGTGAAGGCTGAATGATGGCACTTTTCATTGCAACACTTGTGTTAGGTTTAGCCACACTCGCCATTGGTGCCGACCGTTTTGTCGCCGGGGCCGCCTCTCTGGCAAGCAGTCTAAGGATTTCGCCTCTGGTGATTGGTCTGACTGTTGTGTCCCTCGGCACCTCGTTGCCGGAACTTCTCGTTACTGCCACTGCTGTGGTTGTCGGGCATTCCAGTATAGGGCTCGGGAATGTGTTGGGAAGTAACATTTCCAATATTTGTTTGGTCTTGGGAATATGTGCGCTTCTGCAGCCGTTAATGGTGGAATCCAAACTTTTTCGACTGGAATATCCCACCCTCTTGCTGGTTACCGTTGCCATCTGGCTGATATCTCTAAACCGGGTGATCAGCCGCCTGGAAGGCCTGGTCTTGCTCATAGGTTTGGCTATCTACCTCGTCCTCGTAATTCGCTCAGAGAGCGAGGACACAAAGAAAGTACGTGCTCCTACCAGCTCCAAAACTTCAGTACCGACGGGGCGAAAGGTTTTCGTTCACATGATCGGCGGCCTCGTCCTTCTCGTTGCTGGCAGCCGACTCGTTGTTTGGAGTGGTATCGGACTCGGCCAAGCTCTCGGACTCAGCGAGCTCATAATCGGGCTCACAATAGTGGCCGTGGGTACGAGTCTCCCAGAGCTGGCGACTTCAATCGCCGGAGTAGTGAAAAAAGAGCACTCCATAGCCGTGGGCAATGTGGTTGGCTCCAACCTCATAAATTCCACTGCTATTATTGGAATCCCCTCAATTCTCATGCCAATGGAGGTGGAAAGTGTAGTGCTGTTCCGTGATTTCCCCATGGTGTTTGTAGTAACTTTGGCACTTTGGCCAATATTCTGGTCCAAACGCAAAGGAGAGGGTCGAGTAAATCGGTGGGAAGCGTTGCTCCTGCTGGTGGCATATGGATTGTATGTGCCGCTGCTTTTACTGTTCTGAAAGGAAATTGCATGAGCATTTGGATCGTTTCTATTCTTCTTGTCCTCACCCTGATTCTTCTAATAACGGAAAGAATTCCCATCGATCTCACCGCCATGGGTATTATGGTTGCCCTGATGGTCACGGGTATTTTGACACCATTGGAGGCAGTAGCCGGTCTTGCCAATCCAGCTGTTGTCACGGTGGGAGCGATGTTCCTTATCAGTCGAGGAATGATCCGTACAGGAGCAGTTGGCTTTATCGGAGAAAAAGTCATTCACTATTCCGGGGGAAGGGTCAACCTTGCCATGCTCATGACCTTGATCACCGTGGCCATATTTTCCGCCTTTATCAATAATACCCCCGTAGTGGTCCTCTTCATTCCCATAATCACGAGTCTGAGCTGTGAATTTGGCTTCAGTCCTTCAAAATTTCTCATACCGATCTCGTATGCCTCCATTCTCGCCGGCACCTGCACCCTTATTGGCACTTCCACCAATATCATCGTGAGTGACTTGAGTGCCATGTACGGCTATGGGGAGCTCGCCATGTTCGAGCTGGCTACACTTGGCGTGCCCATTGCTGTCTTAGGAATAGGGTTCCTCTACGTTGCCGCTCCTCGACTTATGCCCGGCCATGCTGTACCTGTATGTGAAGTGGACGCCGAGCACAGGCGTTACCTTGCGGAGCTCCTGGTGCCTGCTGAAAGCTCACTACTCGGCCAGGAGCCCCAACAAGCCTTTTCTCAAATTTCTCCTTATTTTGAAGTGTTTGAGGTCATACGCAATGGACGCATTTTAGATCCCTGGCGTCAAAAGACGGCGATTCAGGCCGACGACTTGCTTTTGGTAAAAGGCTCCGCCAGCGAACTTGTAGACATCCTCAATGAAAATTCCGTCAAACTACCTCACGTAGAAGAAGATCTCAACTTCTCTCCAGGAGATCCCGAGTCAGTAATCTTAGAGCTGATCATCCCGCCGCAGTCCTCATTGCTGGGTGAAAGACTGCTGGAAAGCAGCCTGCATGGAGAGCACGAAACCTATATCATCGCTGCCAAGCGAAGAAACATTCACTACACTGAACAGAAAATCCGCGAACTGAAGTTGAGAGTGGGAGACATACTGCTGGTTCAGTGTCATCAGGACGAATTAGAGCAACTCAGAACAAACCAGGACTTCATCGTGGTTGAAGATGTCCACCATGAAATAGTCGTGAGAAGAAAAGCTCCGATGGCAGCAATCATTTTTGCAGCTCTTATAGTTGCTGCCACCACCGGTCTAGCGGACATCATGGTTTGTGCAGTAACTGGTGCTTTTCTCATGATTCTTGCCGGATGTCTACCAATAAGAGATGGATATAGGGCCCTGCAAGGCGATGTCTTGCTGCTCATCGTCGGAACTATTGCTCTGGGAACTGCCATGGAAAAAACGGGCACTGCCAAATTCTACGCCCATGAATTCATCCTGCTTCTCAGGGACATGGGCCCCGCCGTCATATTAAGCGGATTTCTTCTTCTCACCAGTCTCTGTACTCAGATGCTGAGTAACAACGCCACAGCAGTCCTTCTCCTACCCATAGCCGTTTCTGCCGCCCGCGAACTGGGGGTAGATCCGAAACCTTTCATAATTGCCATCTGTTTTGGTGCCAGTGCCTGCTTTGCTTCTCCCATCGGCTACCAGACAAATCTACTCGTTTACGGACCGGGTAACTACAGGTTCACTGATTACTTCAGGCTTGGGCTTCCACTCAATGTGCTCGTCTTGGTGATGGGCTCGGTTTTTATTCCGATGATCTGGCCGTTTTAGAACGCTCAATCAAAAAGTGGTGTCGGTCAAGGAAAGAATATCATGGGGCATGGGGTGGAAGAGTTCAGCTCTTACCGAGCTTCGTGTTCTATGCCTACGGCGTCATTGGGTCAAGACGCTTCGCTGTCATTTGATGCCAAAATTCAGCCGACCGACTACCTCATAGGGAGCATCCTCGTTCAGTTCAAGGAGCACACCCTCACCTGAAGAGACGGCCTCATTGGCGACGGCTGAGATCGTAACAAAATGTGTCACCAGAATTATGAGTACCCCGTCAGAAGGTTGTTGCGCCATAAATGTTCTCAGCGCTTTCAGGTTGGGTTCGCGATCCTGCGTCATCTCATAAAATGAATTTAATGACGGCAGTTCCGCCACCGACCCCATCTCGAGTAGTTTTGCTGTTTCAAGGCATCGGCACCACTGGCTTGAGTAAACCCTGGCTGAAGTAATACCATTTGAGTGCAGCCAAGCGCCGATAGCCTTTGCCTGGCTGCGGCCGCGGTCATCTAGGTTGCGCTGCGTGGAACAATCCCCAATTCGAAAATGAGCTGGGTCTCCGGTGCCCGGTGCAAGCGTGTGACGAATCATGAGAATGTGACCGCCGGCCTTCATTCTCTCAATCATTTCGGCGTGGCATGGATCAACGCCTGCTGTTGCGAGGATGATCAGCCCCGAAAAACAAACCAATAAATAACCCCAAAGACGCATGTTGATCCTCTTACTGGACCATTCGTCGCGAACTTTCTCCAATGAGGCAAAGGGTGACGTTCCCCCAGCATAATGAAACGCCGCTGGTTAATCACTTACAGAGTAATAACATTGGTCAAGTTCCCAATCTTCCCGATCGGGATTCTCGGTGCACACTACTTCACCGAGATTATTTCTCAGGCGGTCGATTCTTTCGATAATCTCTTCAACCAATAACACTGGTCTTGCTGATTTTCCGTAGGATTCTAAAAGATCATAGTGAAGCTTTCCGAAAAACTCTCTTGCATTATAAATTTGCTGACCAGTGAGTTGGTGTTGATCGAAACTAAAACCAGGAAATACTTTCAGCATGATTGGTCCTTTTTCTAGAGGAAGAGAGAGCAGCCCGTTGCAATTAGAAGGCACAATACTACCAGAGGGCTGCACGCCACACAAGATCTCCATTGAATCGTAGCATGTGGTGTAGAGCAGCGCGAAAGAACGGTAGACAGCGAGGATTGGCTTCGTATGAAACGACATTATAGCTCTGATTTCAAAGCGATATCTATTTAGGTTATGCCAAATATTGTCTATGTACTGATTACCTCACAAGTTTGACTATCTGCTATTTATCTTTAGTTTACGACCCCACCAATAACTTATGATTTCCTGATCATATCTAAACTTTTGTAGAAGTTCACATCTTGGCAAGGTAACATAAGTTTTGACAAATCCGATTTTTATTGGATATTCTCAATGTATCTGTACTTTATTCTAATGAGAAACTAGGTGGTGATTTCAATGAAGAAAGAATTTGGATCAAGTTATGCATCGATTACAGATGTTCATTTTACAGCCAAATACCATGCAAGTTGCTACTGCGATTCAGTACAATACGAAGTATGCTCGGATCCTGTAGATGCAAAAATATGTCATTGTTTGGCTTGTCAAAAACTGCATGGGGCTCCTATGCAATGGGCAGCTATATTTCACAAACATGATGTAAGAATTACGGAAGGTATTGATCAACTAAACTTCTACAACAATGAACTCAATAGACACGAGAGAATTCTTCCTTGTAAAGTCAGTTGTGCTTTGTGTGGCACCCTCATTGCTGATGAAGGACGTAATATGTGGCTTGCGTTTCCATCACTTTTTAATTTTGGGGGTATATCAAAAGTTCCATCGAAATTCAAACCAACGTGCCATATCTTCTATGGTATGCGGGTTATTGATATAAATGACGATTTACCTAAGTGGTCCGGTCACAAAAATCAAAGCCCAAGAATTTGATTGGGTTTCCTTAAAGGTCTCCACTACATATAGGACCATAATGGCAAAGCAAGATTTCCACTTCTCTGCTATTTATGTTGAGTCAGGGCTAAGCATAAAAAGTTTGGATCTCCTTTACATATCTTCAATTTCCCGACAGTTCACATATTGGCAAGCTATATGAACCTTTCGATCCTAGAAATCTCCCCAATCATCTTGGGGATGGTTATGCGTGGAGAGCTATTCCTTCATGTTGCGGTGTCCCTTTGACCAGTGAGTCCTATCTCTCGCACTCATTGGCGTGCTCATCAAATCTTCCGAAAATCTCTAAAGATTATTTCACAGGGACAGAGTCCAAAAATTTAGGCTACCGCCTTCCTGATCTGTTTCGCTTCCTTCCAATGTATAGCCGATGCTCTGGTAAAAATAATTTGCTGCGAGTTGAGTCGGGCACTTAAGAGTTATTCGTCTATTACCGAACAGACGGACATCTACCGCCACTGCTTCCATAAGACGTTTTCCAATCCCGTGCTTTCGATAGGTCGAATTAACACACAGGTAGTAAACGGTGGTGTGTTCGTGTTCTTTCGGGGGATTATGATTAAAGACGACAAACCCAACTAACTCCCCCTCACTAGTTTCGGCAACGAATACGTCGCCTACATCTATTTGGTGTGTAAGCCAATGGCGATGCTGGCTGATTGCCCCCAGTTCATCCTGGCTGGCCTCAGATAGTGCCCTAATTGCAGGGGCATCTTCCTGTGAAGCTTCGCGGATTGTAACCCCTGCTGCTTCAATCATTTTTATATCTCGCTATTTCGCCAAAAGGAAAAACTTTATCTGAGCCTTATGTTCCAATTTGTTTCATTTTGTTGACAGATGAACAACTATACCCTACACTGTAATTGTAGTGTCGCACAATCTCTGGCGTCAAGAAAGATATGCCGTTGATCCTGTTATTGCATGATGAGAGTTCTCTATGGTCACATCATCAGCCATGACGAAAAGCATTGATGCAAACGAAATCATTGACTGCCTTCCAGTAGGGGTCGCCATTCTGGACCTGGACTTGCGCGTGCAAGCAATGAACCGCTCTCTCGAAGCTATGACCGGCTTCAGTAGGGAAGAAGCGGTGGGGGTGAGCTGTCCCCACATTCTCAGGAACAACCTCTGCACTCAGCAGTGTCCGGCAAAACAGGCCTTGGAAAGTGACCGAGCTGTTCATCTTGAAGGCAACATCATCAACAAGGAACGACAAAAAATCCCGGTGATGATTCACGCCTTTGTGCTCAAGGACGATGAAGGACAACCCCTGGGGGTGATAGAGACCATCGAGGATATTTCGCTGCTCCGTGAGTTAGACAAGAAGACTCAAATAACTCACGATTTCGCTGACCTGGTTGGTCACAGCCCCAAGATGCAGAAACTTTTGGACATTCTTCCGATTATCTCGCAGACGGATTCCTCTGTGCTGATAACAGGCGAGACTGGCACTGGTAAAGACCTCATTGCCGCGGTGATTCATCGGGTGTCCCCCAGAGCGCACGGGCCTTTTATAAAGATCAACTGCGGCGCTTTGCCCGAGACTCTCTTAGAATCAGAGCTTTTCGGTCATACACGAGGCGCTTTCACCGGTGCTGTGCGGGATAAGCCAGGTCGCTTCCAGCTGGCAGACGGCGGGACGCTTTATCTAACAGAGATTGGCGATTTACCTTTGACCCTTCAGGTCAAGCTTCTGACTTTTCTGGATGACAAGGAGGTCATCCCTTTGGGCGGGACCAGAAGTGCAAGAGCTGATGTGCGCCTGATCACCGCAACCCATCGTGATTTGCCGGCCATGGTGCGGCAGGGAAATTTTCGGGAAGATCTTCTTTTCCGACTCAATGTGGTGAGGCTCGAAGTCCCGCCCCTGCGTGAGCGGGATGGAGATATCAGACTTCTCATGGAGTACTTCCTCAATAAATTCAACCGGCAGTTTCAAAAGAAAATCAAAGGCTTTTC
>JASFGC010000064.1:0-12815 GCA_050123975.1 Syntrophobacterales bacterium
GACAGTGAAAATATCTCATATTCAACTCAGCACTCGCAAAGCGCAATATTGAAAGCAGACTCTGAAATCCCAAGCTCCACATGATCATATCTCTCCAGCAGACAGCCAGTGGTGGCAATACATGTGCTTCAATAGCAAAAGTACTCGCACTGTTTCAGAGAAAATGTTGCCTATGCATAAAAACTCTGGCTTTACCCTCCTGGAGCTTCTCATCAGCATCGTTATTCTCTCTATCATCATGATAGGCCTCCATCAGGCCATGGCTACCGCCCTTTCAGCCCATCGAAAGACAACAGACAGACAGGAACTACTTGCCCGGACCCGCTATGCCATGGAACGGATGGTGATGTTTGCTCAGGAGACCGACCAGATACAAATTCCCGCTGCTGATAACCTTGTGCTCAACGAGCGCGTGCTGGACACCTACGAAAACGACACCCAGGGGTACAGAGCTGAAGGTGACGGCTTTCTGGATGCTGACAACGATCACGACGGTCTGGTCAACGAGGGCGGGGTAAATGATGACCCTGTAGATCCAATCAACTTCAGCTTAAACAAGTCCGAGCCAAACAACTGGAAGCTCCAGGAACAGATGCCAGACTACTCCACCCCTACCCTGGATGATTTTCTGGCCACCAAAGTGATTTGTGAGCAGGTTACTGCCTTTTCATGCAGTCTGTTAGCCCCGAACCTGGTTGAAATCCAGTTAAGCGTAAGTGATGGCGAGAATGAGATCCATCTGAAAACCAGAGTCGAAGCAATACACATGGAGTAAGGGAATTTGGGATTTCGGATTGCGGATTGTGGATTTGAGGATGAAAAAAGAGAAAATTCTTCATAGAGGCGATCGTGGTTACATCCTCTTGATGGTGGTGGTCATGATGCTGGTCATGGCGGTAATGGCCTTTGGCATGAACCGGCGTGCTGGGATGCGGGCCAAGATGGCAGCCAACCAGACCCGGAGTAGCCAAACCCACCTGGGCCAGATAGCGGCTCTGGAAGAGGCCGCCTGGATTCTGAACCGCAATCCTACCTGGCGAACAAGCGCTGCAGGTGAGAAATACGTTTTCGCCGGCATCGAGTACAAGCGCTTCGTACTGGATACCTCCGGCTACAGCGATGTGGTCACCGTTACGGTTACCGCTCCGGATGGTTTGAAGAAGCTGAGCTCAAGCTTCCGCGTGCTTACCCCAACTGTCACCTACTATC
Organism: Syntrophobacterales bacterium; assembly: GCA_050123975.1. GTDB lineage: Bacteria > Desulfobacterota > Syntrophobacteria > BM002 > BM002 > BM002. The sequence goes on from JASFGC010000064.1 coordinate 1,210, forward strand.
TGATTGCTGACACCGATAATCACGCCATCAGGAGGGTGGATACCTCTACAGGAGTAATCACCACATTTGCCGGCACCGGTTCAGACGGCTATTCAGGAGACGGCGGACCGGCCATCAGTGCCAGACTCAAAAAACCAAGAGGGGTTTTTGCTGATGGCGCGGGGAATATTTATATAGCCGACACTGATAACGACTGCATTCGAAAAGTAGACGCATCAGAAACCATTACCACGGTAGCGGGTATTGGAGGCAGTCACGACTTTAGCGGCGACGGTGGGGACGCGACCAACGCCAAACTAGACAAACCGAGAGGTGTTGCTGCTGATTATGCGGGAAACATCTATATTGCTGATACGAACAATCACGTCATTAGAAAGGTGGATGCCACCACCGGGATTATCGATACCGTGGCGGGCATAGGTAAACAAAGCGGCGACACTGGCGACGGCGGGCTGGCAACCGCGGCAAAATTAGATAAACCCCGAGGCGTTTGGGTGGATGGTTCCGGAAATATCTATATTGCTGACACAGAGAACAACCGCATCAGAATGGTGGATGCCACAACGCAGATGATCACCACCATCGCGGGAAACGGTGGCAGCGGCTACACTGGAGACAATGGGCCAGCGACCGCTGCTGAACTGCACAAACCAAATGGGGTCGTTGTTGATGTCTCTGGAAACATTTACATCGCCGACACCGATAATAACGTGATCAGAATGGTGGATGCCACAACGCAGATTATCACCACCGTCGCAGGAACCGGTAGCGGAGGTTATTCAGGCGACGACGGACCGGCCACCCTCGCCTCCATTAAGAAACCGGGTGGTCTGTGGCTCGATGTATCCGGCAATATCCTCATCGCCGACGCTGATAATCACCGAGCCAGGTTGGTCTACGACGATGGTGGCACTCTGATGATAACCACCGTCGCGGGAGACGGGAGCTCGGGTTATTCAGGTGACGACGGACAGGCCACCCTCGCCTCCCTCAGGAAACCTCACGGAGTGTGCATATATGAGGCTGTGCCACCTGCATACCTCGCCATTGCCGACCCCTCAAATCACCGTATTAGAGAGGTGAATCTTACCACCGGGATTATTACCAAGGTCGCCGGGACCCTTTGGTCTGGCTACAACGGAGACAACAGGGATGCCACCTCAGCCAGACTGTATTACCCCTTTGGGGTGCACGTGGATTCATCCCACAACACCTACATTGCCGATACCTACAATCACCGGATCAGAAAGGTGGATGGTAAGACCGGGATCATAACCACCGTGGCCGGTTACGGCTCCAAAGGATTCTCAGGTGACGGTGGGCCGGCAACCAACGCCAGGCTCAGATACCCTTTCAACCTGTACCTGGATACGGTAGGAAATATATATATTATGGACACTTACAACTACCGGATCAGAAAGGTGGATGCCGCAACCAAGATCATAACCACCGTGGTGGGAAACGGCGCCGCAAAATTTACCGGCGATGGCGGCCTGGCCACCGACGCCAGCATCAGGAAAGCTTATGATGTTGCGGTGGACAATGCAGGAAACCTCTTCATTGCCGATACCCATAATCACGTGATCAGGAAAGTTGACGCCGCAACCGGAATTATCAACACCGTGGTGGGCCAGGGTACAAAGTCCGGTTTTGAAGGCGATGGTGGACTGGCCACCGACGCCAAGCTCAATTCACCCACTGGCGTCTATGTGGATGAATCCGACAATATCTACGTGGTAGACACCAAGAATGATGTGATCAGAAAGGTGGACGCTACCACAAATATCATCAACACTGTTGCCGGAAACGGCACTCCCGGCTTCTCAGGTGATGGAGGCCTGGCCACTCTTGCTCAACTCGATTACCCGGAAGCCGTATGGGTTGATAGCGGTGGCAACATGTTTATTGTGGATACAGACAACTGCCGCATCAGAAGGGTGGACGGTACAACCGGGATCATCACCACTGTGGCGGGCACGACCTATTGCGGCTATAACGGCAACAACCAGCCAGCCACCGACGCCGCCCTCTACTATCCATCCGAGGTGAGTGTCTATGAGCCTTCGTCGCTGGAGAGAATGCCTGAAATCTATCGGCACACCAATTAAAAGTGAAATAAGGTGTCAGGTGTCAGGTGTCAGCAAAGAAAAACAAACAACTGAAACCTGATCCGCCTCCGGCGGAAAACCTGAAATCTTCACAAGAGCTCGCATCTGTACCGGCAAAACCATTGAACTCTGACCTGGCTCCAAGGACCACGTCTGCCATGTTGAAACAATCTGCGTGGCATGAGCCTTGCACATAAGATGAATTGAGTGGGTTTAGATTCTGAATCGATCATCGATGACATAAGAGATCAGTATGCTCAATTTCAGCTCCATATTCCCTATCGGTATCGATATAGGAAACCGCAACATCTACGCTGCTCAACTGCAAGAAACGAAGCAGGGCCTAGCAGTCAGAGGGTTGGTGCATCAACAATACCAGAATGAGGCTGATGGAATTCTTGCCGCAAGAGATGTGCTGGTCCCCTTGCTCAAGGATATTATCGGTGATAAACGGTTGAAGGGTAGGCGCGTTGTTGTTAACTTTCCAGCTCAGTATCTCCTCAGCTTTCCCCTGAACTTCCAGGTTGGCAAAGAAGAAACTGTTGAGACAGCCATCCTCCGTCATTCAAGTCAGTATATTACCTTTCCCCTGGAAGAAGCCATTATCGATTACCCATCTCTCGCAGCATCAGGTGATGACAATAAATTTAGGGCGAGTATCATCGCGGCTCGCAGGGAACATATGCAAGACTACCTCTCCATGCTTAGAAAGGCTGGTTTGACCGTTGAAGTGGTGGATTTCGCTGTTTCCTCTTTGGTCCGACTTCATAATTATGCTCACACAACCATTCAGAATCCCATAATTTTATGCAATATCGGCGACACCCAAAGCCAGCTTTCAATAGTAACCCAGGATTCTATTCTGGTTCAGCGCCAGATCCCCTGGGGAGTTCACAAGTTACGGAAGAATCTGCGGGCCAACCTTGAACTCTCTGGCGACCGGGATAAGGCTAAGGTCCTTCTCAAAGAGTATGGCCTCTACTACGAAGATTGTCTGGACTGCAGCATCGACGAGAATCCAGAATCGACAACAAATACTGATGAAGAGAGAACCATGTACCGTGCCATCTACCAGATTATAAACCCGCAGATTGAAGAACTTGTTCATGAACTTCATAAAGTGATCGGCTATGGAAGATCTGAGCAGCAGGATGCGATTTTCGAGGGAATCTACATATATGGCCAGGGAACTTTCATCAACCATCTGGATCGCTACCTGGAGAAGAGACTCAATATCAACGCCAGGCTTATGAATCCCCTGACCAAGGTAGCCTTGTCCGACGACAACGGCTCGGTGGATGTATCGGAAGGCGGTCCCTTCAGCCTTGCCCTGGGTCTGGCTATGCGGAAAGTATCATGGCTTTAAGAGAAATAAATCTTACTCCACATGAGATACTGGCTCGCCGCGAATTCCTCCGGCACCTCGGTTTTTGGGCCGGATGCCTGCTCATCTCTCTTGCTTTGATCTGGGGTTTTTATTTCTTTCAGGAATACACTCTCTCAGCCAAGAGGCGTAAAGTGGCCGAACTAAAAAAAATGCACCTTAGTTTGGGGACAAAAATCGATGAGATCAAGGTAATGCGAGCAGAATTGAACGCCTTACGACAGAAACTATCTGGACTGGAAAATATAACCTTTAATAAACCCTATTCCAGAATATTCGCCGAATTATCTAATCTCATCAATGAACAGACCTGGCTGACGCAACTGAACATAGACAGTGGTCTGGCAGAGGAAACCGCGGCAAAGTTAAAACTCACCGGGTTTTCTTTTTCAGCAGAGGAACTGGGAAATTTTCTGGACCAGTTGCAGAGTGCACCTTTGTTCGAAACCGTAATTTTGCAGCAGGCTCGCGAGAATGAAACGGTGCGCTTGAGCAAAAACACCAAGGCGCCGATGCGGTTAATCCAATTCAATATCGAGTGTAACATTTAGTAACTATGATCAATATAAATATTAAAAGATTTGATCAAATAGGTATTGTTCTCGTAATCATCGTATCGTTGATATGTGGTTACTGGGTCATGAAGAGAACTATTAAGCAAAGATGGCAACTACGACAGGAAAATGAAATTATATCGAAGGCAATAATTGAATTGAAATCGGCAGAAGAGAATTTTGAGAATTTAAATACTCTATTGGCGGATACAAAAACAGAATTAGATTTTCTGGATAAAAGAATTCCTCGATCGGTCAATATTGGTCAAGTACTGAAAGAAATAGATTCCTTCATGAAAGATAGAAATATCACCTTGGTAAGCTTGCAGCCACTGCCACCGGTAGAGGAGAAACTCTATACCAAGATTCCGATTCGCGTGATGTTTGAGGGCTCTTTTGCCAGCATCTATCACCTGCTTTATGATCTCGAGACTATGAATCGTATGCTAGTGGCTGAAGATATGGATATTTCCAGGCGCAGCCTCGACGAGAAATGTCAGGCTGTATTAACGGCCAGTGTTTATCAACGTTTGAAGGAGTAAACGAGTGGATGACGGTGGTTCCAAGCAAAGCAAGAGCACTGGACGGATTAAGATGTATCTGGTTGTTGGCCTGGCTCTGGTGCTGGCGGCATTGGTTTACCGGTACCTGCATGCAAGGGCTGCCCGGAATAGGAGCATCTCTCCGCCTCCTGCCACTGCCACCGTGTCCGAGATGCCCGAACTCACTGATCTTTACCCGGAAAGACAGCAAAAAACACAGGTTGCACAGTCAAACATCAGAGAACTCCGCAGGTTGTCTCTGCGTGATATTTTTGCTCCTGGAAAGCCTCTGTCGAGAGCCCGGCGCCCAACCAAGAAGGGCCAGCCTGCACAACATCAGGTGAAATCTCTGAAGCTCAAGGGTGTTATTGTGGGTGCGAATCACTCCCTCGCAATTATTAACGACAAATTCGTTCGCACAGGTGAACGGATAAATGGATATAGAGTAATACGAATTGGGGAAAAAGAGGTTTTGTTAAGATCGGGCAATAAAACCGTCAAACTAAGGTTGGCCAGCAATGATTAAAAAAATACCATTTCTTTTGATGTTGGTTGTTATTGTGGCCCTCGCCATCGCTCCAGTGTCGGCACAGTCTGTAAAGGATTCGGATCAGGTGGGTGCTCGGCAGCAAAAAAAAGATGCTGTATCCACCACTGAGCAAGGGAGTGGGCAATATATCCCCGCAGTTGGGGCAAGCAGAACTGCTACGTATAAAGCCCGTTACAGGGGATTGATAAACCTCAGCCTCGTTGACACTGATATTAGAGATGCTCTTTCCGCCCTCGCCATCGATCAGGAGATAAACATTGCCACAGCCACGGAAGTCTCGGGAAAAATCTCCGTTCACCTGTACCAGGTAACCCTGGAAAAAGCACTGCATGCCATCACCTTGGCAGGAGGATTCAGTTACCACAAACACGGTGATGTCTACTACGTTTACAAGCCCAAAAAAGCAAAGGATCCGCAGATTGACAGGCTGCAGATGCGGATCTTTCAGCTCAAATATGCAGATGTTGACAAGGTCCAGGAAGTCCTTGGTGGCTTGCCGGGTATACGAATGCTCAAGTTCCATGAGCCGTCCAAAACCATTATTGTCGAGGACACCCCGGAAAACATTAAGAAAGTTGAAAAGATCATAGCTCACTGGGATGCGATGCCCAAGCAGGTCATGATCGAAGCCAGAATCTTAGAGATAACCCTGACGGATGAAATGGAATTAGGCGTTGAATGGAGTGCCCTTATAGGAGACGTTAACGTTGGCACCTCGAGTTTCAGCAGGGCGGTGCTGCCTACAGACCAGGAAGTATCTCCGGTTCCTGACACCGGCTCAGGCCTTTTCTTCAATATTTTGACCGGTACTGACCCTCAGTTTGCGGCTGCCATCGACGCCCTTCAAGAAAAAACCAATGTCAATACCCTCTCAAGCCCCAAGGTCCTTGCTATTCATGGCGAACCTGCCAAGGTGCAGGTCGGTGGACAGCAGGGCTATTCGGTCGCCCAGACAAACCTGGGTGTAACCTCCGAAAACATTCAGTTTATAGACACCGGTATCGTTTTGGAAATAGTCCCGTACATTGATGATGACGGCAATGTGCTGCTCAATGTGAAACCAAGCATTACTTCAGCTCAACTCGAGGAGGGAATCCCGGTAACCAGAACCGCCTTTGTCGAGACCTGGCTGGTGGCTGAAAGCGGGGAGACTGTTCTCATTGGAGGCCTCATCCAGGATAGCATAACCAAAACAAGAAGTGAGGTCCCGTGCTTGGGAGATCTTCCCTTACTCGGCCCTCTGTTCGGGAGCCGCGGTCGCAGTGTAGACAAGGTAGAGTTGGTGGTATTGATTACACCTTCGGTGGTGGATAGGAAGAAAAAGAGCGTGGATGAGCTTGAAGCCATCAAGAGAATCAACCAGGCTGAAGAGAAGCTGAAACAAGAACCGCTGCCTCCGCATCGGCAAATTTGGGAATTTACCAAACCCTGGGGAAAAACAATTGATAAGCCGCAGGAGAACATTGATCTAAACTCAAGTGAATCTCCATGATCTGACTCTACCCGGTGAAGAGGAAGGAATGTAGCAAAAAAGAATCCGGGGTTTGAGGACGTGGTGGAGTAAGGCGAACCTATGAAATCCCAAATTCCAAGCACCAAATTACAAACAAATCTCAAATTCCAATACTCAATGACCAAAACAAAAACCAGGTTTGGAATTTGGAATTTTGGTCATTGTGATTTGTTTGATATTTGTGATTTGTTATTTGGAATTTCTCTTCCTCAAATGCTGCAGTACTCCAAAACCACTTGACATCTTAACCGGCAAAACAATTGAACTTTTAACTGCCCCTAAGGAACAGGTTTTCTGTGACTAAAGAGAGGAAAAGTTCCCCACATTGATTCTGGGATCGACGCGCTTTGAATATGGATATGGGAAACCCGGCTCAACAATCTGTGCTCTCTGTTGATGACGACAGGGAGCTACGAGAACTGCTCCACGAACTGATTTCTCAGATGGGACACGCCAGTATGACTGCAGCTGACGGCGTTGATGCCCTGGAGAAGATGGAAGAAAAACAGTTCGACATCGTGATTACCGATATCAATATGCCCCGTTTGAACGGCGTAGGGTTGATCAAGCGGATTGCCTCTGACTTCAGCGACACCGATGTAATTGCCATTACCGGGTACCAGACGGAATACAACTACACTGACATTATTGCCCTTGGTGCGAGTGACTTTATCTCTAAACCAATCAACATAGACGAGTTCGAGGCCAAGATAAAACGGATTGTACGCGAACGAAACATGCGTTTTGAGCTGAGACGACTTTCCACCTGCGATGCTCTCACAGGACTCTACAATCGCAGACACCTGGACGAAAATCTACCGAACGAGGCTATCCGCGCTTCCCGACAGCATTATGATCTTTATCTGCTCCTCATCGATATCGACAACTTCAAGGTGTACAACGACAAATACGGTCACCAACAGGGTGACAGGTTACTCAAGGAACTGGCCCAGATAATCTCACGAAGCATCCGCGATAATGTGGACTCGGGTTACCGCTATGGCGGTGATGAGTTTGCGGCCACCGTTCTGCACGCCAACCCTCAGCAGGCATTGATGGTGGCGGAGAGGCTTCGAACAGAATACAACGCCAAAAATCTGGTGCCTACCAGCCTCAGCATTGGCATCGCCAAATTGAAGAATTCCCACAGAACGCTGGCAGAGAACCTGGATGCCTTGATCAGAGAGGCCGATCAGGCTCTCTATCTCGCAAAAAATAACGGCGGCGACCAGAATGTAATGCTAGAAGAGATCAGCTCGTCGTAGTCTCCTTTCCTAGGAAAGCCCGATACCCATCTCCATCCTGAATATCAGAGCCAGATCTGATGCATAATGCGTCAGAACTAGGCACTAAGCACTAAGCACTAGGAAGCAAACAAAATCCCCCCAACCCCCCTTTACGAAAGGGGGGCTTTTAATGGGATTTTTCACAGGCAGACGATTATCTTCCCCCTTTTCTAAAGGGGGACCGAGGGGGATTTTTCTGCGCGGTCCTCTTCTCGGAGATCACCTCAGCATAATCACTCTACAAACATAGCTAAACTATACCACCAGCACAGCGGGTGGGTTTTGTAAATACTAACCACAGAGATACGGAGAAGTGCTTCGCACTCAAATCCGAAATCCGAAATCCGAAGCACGAAACAAATACAAAATCCAAATTCTCAAATGTTCAAAACATAACTGTCTACAGAGACTTTTCTTGTGTTTCTGTCATTTGGATTTTGGTAATTCGAATTTGTTTCGGATTTCGATATTCGGATTTCGGATTTACGCCGGATATGTGCCTCTGTGGTAAATCTTCGATCTACAATCTCTTGCGAGAGCAGGACGTATGGTTTACAATCCACGCATTGTCAGCATTATTCGGAGATCACCCATCATGCTGGAGAGAATACGCCAGAACCTGGCTTTTGAAACCCAAGAAGCATCGATTCCGGAAAACCTGACTCCTGCTGCGGTGCTCTTTCCTCTGCTGCTCAAAGAAAACAAACTGCATGTTCTTTTTACCAAGCGAACCCAGACAGTCAAAGCCCACAAGGGCCAGGTCTCCTTTCCCGGTGGGGTGCGCGATCCCCATGACGAGAACCTGTTGGCAACTGCGTTGAGAGAAGCGCAAGAAGAAATTGATTTAAAGCCGGAAGATGTGGAGATCCTGGGAGTACTGGACCCCATTACCACGGTAACAACCGGCTTTCTGGTATATACCTATGTTGGACTCATCCCTTATCCTTATCCTTTTCAGCCTAACAGCCGTGAAGTTGCCGAAATTCTTTTTGTTCCTTTGGATTTTCTTGCCAACGATGAACATTGGTCCCACCGCTCTTACGATACCGAAAATCAACGATTTCGGGCTTACTTTGTTTCCTACGAGAACTACCGCATTTGGGGCGCCACCGCCCGGATCCTTAAGATTTTTCTTGAAAAAAACGGGATCGAGATGAACATCAAAGCAGCGATGGAATCCTAGCCCGGATATTTCATGAATTACTTGCTCCGACCACGGATATGGCCGTCCTTCCCGGCGTCTTCGGGTGTCTGCCCCTCCGACGTACCGCTCAGGTATGGAAACCAACACCCGGCGGTTGCCCGGTGGCACAACCATCTAATTCGCGCTCGCTGCGCTCCGCTCAGTCCCGCACCGCAAGCGGCATCTGCGACAAGCGGGTTCCCAGTTTCGTGGTCTCGCGACAGCAATTCATGAAATATCCGGGCTAGTCATTACACACTTCGCATTAGACATTTGTCATTACTCACTTGAGCGCTGCCAAAAAACTCAACGTTATGGACTGAGTAGAGTCAATTGAGGGGCTATACAGATAACAATCACTGTACTCAAATGAAAGACATACGCATAAACGAAATCCCCCCAACCCCCCTTTACAAAAGGGGGGCTCAAATGGGATTTCTCACAGGTAGACAATTATCTTCCCCCTTTTCTAAAGGGGGACCGAGGGGGATTTTGCTGTACGGTCGTCTTCCCGAGGACCAACGCAGCATACTCACTCTACAAGTATAGCTAAATTATACCATCCCGACTTCGGTATGGATTTTGAATCTACTAATCCGTCATTCCGGAAGGCGCGAAGCGGCTATCCGGAATCCAGTTCATGTAGCCCGGATATTTCATGAATCACTTGCTACAAGATGGACTGATATTGGCAACTCGATCGCCATATGTATTGCCTCGCTCCTTCGCTCTTCATTCCCTCATTATGTTCCCCAGTAGCCCCCTTTTTTCTACCCCCCACTTTTTACAAATATTCTCTTGCGTTTGAAATCAACTTATGTATAATGCCTCTATTCATGCACTTTTACGGAGGGTCCCTCTGTGTAGCCTCGACAGGAGCGAGTTTACAGGGCATTGGGTGTGGGACCAACCAAAAGTTTATTGACAAGAAGAGGAGGAATTTATGACCAAGGCAGATCTCGTAGCAAAAATGGCGGATAGTGCCGGGATCACCAAAGCTGCTGCAGAAAAAGCTCTGGCCGGCTTCTTAGGGGGAGTAACCGACGCACTGAAGAAAGGTGATAAGGTCACCCTGGTGGGCTTCGGCACCTTCAGTGTGGCAAAGAGAGCTGCTCGGGAGGGAAGAAATCCCCAAACCGGCAAGAAAATTAAGATCAAGGCTACCAAAGTCGTCAAATTCAAGGCGGGTAGCAAGCTCAAGGGAATGGTCAAATAGACAATTTCATGACCACTTCAGCCTTGGCTTCATGGTAGCGGCAGCAAGCCTAACGAAAAAACAAGATTATTTTTCCTGTTCATAGAGCGGAGCAAGATGGTCCCATCTGGGGGGTAACCATCCCACTCCGCTTTTTCTTTTTGCAGCCTAAGGACTTTTGGACCACGAAGGGCACGAAGGACACAAAGGAAAAATATAGTCTTTTGTGAAACGGTAACCTAACTTTAAAATCCCCCTTTTTTAAAGGGGGATTTAGGGGGATTTTTAGACAGGCAGGCAACCTCCTAACGCCTTCCACTAAAGACTGCGTAGCCATTCGTCATCCCGGCCAAGTCCGCCTGCGGCGGACGCGAGCCGGGATCCAGTAAGAGTCTAATTATATAACACTTTCACTGGATTCCGGATATCCGCCAACGGCGGATTCCGGAAAGACGGCGAGTGGATAAAAGGAGATTTTCATAGATTGCAGATTTAATATTGTAGACTAAAGATTCAATCAATCTGCAATCAGAAATTTGAAATTCCATCACTTCGTGTTCTTCGTGGTGAATTACCTCTTTCTTGTTGAGCCATAAGGATCTGCACCACAATGACCTTCGAAAATAATTCAGTTGTAATCGAATCCCGTAAGGGTTACCGGGAAAAATCCAGTGCGCCACTGGCCATTCTGGCTTGCACCGAAGCAGATTACCGCCGCTTTTGTCGTCTGACAACCCCTGTTGCAGATAGCGCGAGAACAGCTTACAACGCGCAACTGCTGGACGTGGTTTATGCTAACCGTTCCATCACCATCGCAGGCCCAATCCTTGGTGCCCCGCAGGCCGTCCTTGTCCTTGAGAGGCTGATCGCCCTCGGAAGCCGGACAATTATCGTCCTTGGTTGGTGTGGTTCGCTGCAGTCAGACCTTTTGATTGGGGATTGGCTCTTGCCCAGTTCAGCTCGCAGCGAGGAAGGAACATCTTCTCACTATCCTATGAATGCGGCACACTTTCTTCCGGACACCGATTTGTTTGCTCGCCTACAAGATTACTGTGTGCAGAACGGGTTCTCCGTTCGTGCGGGACCAATCTGGACCACTGACGCTCCACTACGGGAAACCGTGGACAAAGTGAGCAGTTATGGAGAAGAAGGACTCCTGGCAGTGGAAATGGAGATGTCAGCCCTCTTTCATGTGGCCGCTTACAGAAAAGTGCGGCTGGTTGGGCTGTTGGTGGTCTCAGATGAAATTTTCACCCTGAAATGGAAACCCGGCTTCCGCAGCAGCCGTTTT
>JASFGC010000065.1:0-12759 GCA_050123975.1 Syntrophobacterales bacterium
TCCACCCTGGCTTCGGCAGTACATCCTTATCCGACTCTCGGTGAGATCAACAAGAGAGTCGCAGGGAATTTTTTCTCTCCCAAAATCTTTTCCGAAAGGGTAAAGAAAGGATTGAAGTTTTTCTTCAATTTGAAAGGGAGAGCTTGTGGGGAGGATGCATAGGGCATAGAGCATAGAGCATGGAGCATAGAGTCGAATTGCGGATTGCCGATTTCGGAATGCGGATTGATGAAGGGCGCACGGCACAAGGCGTAAGGCTCAAGGCAATAGAAGACTAAATCTTTTCCTTGCGCCCTGAGCCTTTAGCCGTATGCCTCTCTGGCTACTGACTACTGAATTCTAAATCTATGGCTTAGTTGTAAATAAGGAGAGAGGGACATGCAAGTAGCTATGGTTGGATTGGGACGCATGGGAATGAATATGGCAAAGCGGCTCCTCCAAGGGGGACATGAGGTTGTGGCCTACAACCGGACTCCAGCTAAGACCGAGGAGATTGTCAAAGAGGGTGCGATAGGGAGCTTTTCACTGACCGAACTGGTGGACAGCTTGACCGCACCACGGGTGGTCTGGCTCATGCTTCCCGCGGGCCAACCGGTTGATGACCATCTTGACCAACTCATAGAGTTGCTTGCCCCGGGTGACATTGTTATCGACGGGGGCAACACCTACTACAAAGATGACATTCGCCGGGCAGAGATGCTGGCCGCAAAAGAAATCAAGTTTATGGATGTGGGAGTAAGTGGCGGCATCTGGGGACTCGAGGTTGGTTATTGCATGATGATGGGTGGAGAACGAGAGGTCTTTGAGTATCTCGAACCCATTTTCAAAACTCTTGCCCCTAAGGACGGCTACCTCTACTGTGGCCCCACCGGTGCCGGACACTTCGTCAAAATGGTTCATAATGGCATCGAGTACGGTATGATGCAGGCCTACGGTGAAGGATTTGCCATTATGGAGGGCTCGCCCTATGCTGAATTTCTTGATTATTCTCGGGTTGCCCACCTCTGGAATCAGGGTAGTGTTATTCGCTCCTGGCTCCTGGAACTGCTCGAAGCAGCCTTTGGCAAAGATGAACGGTTGACTGAAATTCGTGGCTATGTGGAAGACTCTGGAGAGGGACGTTGGACCGTACAGCAGGCTGTGGAGAGCGGAGTATCCGCCCCGGTTATAGCTCTTTCACTTTTCAGGAGGTTCAGATCAAGGAAGGAAGATACCTTCGAAGATAAGGTTCTGGCCGCTCTACGGCGGGAATTTGGTGGACATGCAGTGGTGGCTGCCAAGGAGGACTAGAGGTCTTAGAGTGCTGGAATGGTGGAGCATTGCGAAATATCGAATCCAAGCACCAAATCTCAGGTTTTCAGGTGTCAGGGGAAAAACAAAAAAAACTGAAATCTTAAATCTGACATCTGACCCCCAAATTATCCCCTAAGGAATGTAATCTATCTGCTGTGGTTACGACAAATGATCGAAAGTAAACAGAACATGACGGCCACTCAAGAAGAAAACAAAACACATACCACGGCAATTGAAGGTGGGGAAGAGAACATGGAACAAGCAATAGAGTTATCAACAACAAATCGCAAAAAAGCCATGATGAAGGCATTCATACTTTTGGCTTTTATTATAACAGCTATCTACATTGTTCGATTTACTCCGGTCAAAGGGTATCTAACTGCAGAGGCATTGGGCCGCTTCCTGGATATGGCCGGGTTTTGGGCCCCTGTTGCGTTTATAGTATTTTATGCTGCGGGCATATGTCTTTTCCTCCCTGGAACCTTACTGACTGGTTTTGGCGCAGCAATATTTGGACCGTACTGGGGGTTTCTTTACGTCTGGATTGGCGCCATGATAGGCGCAAGTGCAGCCTTCTGGATTGGGCGCACTCTGGGTAGAGAGTTTGCAGCCTCGCTGATTGGGGATAAGTTGAAGAAATATGACGATGCCATTGAGCGGAACGGATTTGCCACTACTTTGTACCTGCGGCTTGTTTATTTTCCTTTCACAGCAATGAATTTTGGCATGGGCCTCACCAAGGTGCGTTTCTGGGACTACTTTTTTGGTACAGGCCTGGGCATCATCGTCGGGACCTTTATCTTCACCTTCTTCATTGGCACCCTAAGAGATGTTTGGGTTTCAGGAAACTTGTGGGAACTCCTATCTTTCAAGGTTTTCTTTTCCATAGGGCTGTTTATCTTTTCGCTCTTCATTCCGAAAATTATCAAAAAGATCAAAGGTGAACAGTAAAAAGCTGAACCGCGTAGTCCAATGAGGAAAAAAGCCCCGACCACTCTCGAGAGTGGTCGGGGTTTTTTGTGTCGATCTAATGGGACTACGTATGGTAGCCGTTTATTAAAAGACCGAGTTTGAATTAAAGTATGTAATTTACACTCGGGGGGTCAGCCTGGACCGGTAGGTGGTCGATTCACTAGATAGATACCGATACCCACCAAAACCAGCGCAAGTAACAATGCGCCTGTAATCGGCTCGTTGAGCAGTAGACCACCGGCAAGCACTCCGAAAAGTGGCGTCAGAAAGGTGAATGATGCTAAACGCGAAGGGGGATAATGGCGGATGAGCCAGAACCAGGCCAGGTAAGTAATAAATGCGACCCAGACTGTTTGATAGACCAGACAGCCGGCAATCAAAGGTGTCATCAGAACAATACCTGGCTCACCTCTTGCTAGAGACGCCAGCGGTAGAACCACCGCAGAGACGGCAAGCTGGTATAGCAAAACTTTGCTCGGTTTGACCCGGACAAGAGGACTGGCCTTTATCAGAACCGTGGTCGCTCCCCAGAAAACAGCAGCAACTATTAGCATGGCATCACCGATCAGCAGTCGATATGTGGGAAAACTTAGCGACTCTCTAAAGGCGACGATGATGCCGACAAAGGCACAGCACAGGCCCAAAACTTGAATTTTCCGAAGGTGTTCTCCTGGAATAAAAAACTGGGCCCCCAAAGCGACAACGAAGGGTGACATATAAAGGAAGATAACAGAGCGGGATGCGTTGGTAAATTCGAGGCCCCAGTATATCAGAATGAACTCTGCGGCAAAAAGAATACCGGCCGCGAGTCCCCACCACAAGGAGCCGTCTTTTTCAAGCACAGGTTCCCTACGCACTGCCATCAGGATACATAACAAAACGGTTGCACCCACCGACCGGATACCGGATTGCAGCAGTGGCGGAACACCAGCGATGGCCACCTTGATGGATACCTGTGCTAGTCCCCAGCTAGCGCACAGTACACACAGGGTCGCTATGGCAGTGAGATCTAGAATCTGTTTATGGTTTTTCAAGTCGTGCGCCATATAACGTTCAAGTTTCGGTTAAAGATGCCAAGCCAAACAGCTTCTTCATTGCATGCATCCGTTAATTTAAGCTACTGCTTTGGTTTAAACCGAGATATTGTAGCTTGGTCTCAAAATAAAGAGTGTGGACTAAAGTATGTAATTCACATTCCAGAGTCTATAAAGAGCATAAAAAAGCGGAGCCGAAGCTCCGCTGTGTTTTTTAATAATCCAATTCGTCGCAGTCCATCTAAGATGACATCCATACGGGTGTGAATAGCAACCAATAATCCCCGATGCTTTAAGAGTCTGAAGACTCTTTGGTTTGCTTGGACGGTGTATAAGTTGGTGCGTTTGGGGGTGATTTTCCTTTGAGAAACTCTCGATAATATTGGTAGGTGAGGGGCTGTCCATCCCTTAGCACTTCGGAATTGACGGTATCGCCAACAAAGATAGTGTGGCTTCCAAGATCGATTTCATCGAAAACTTGTGCTTCCAGTAGGGAAATGGCGTGTTCTACCACCAGAGGACATCCAGTAACACCCTCCTTGAACTGCACCTGTGAGAATTTATCGACGTCTCTCCCTGACCTAAAGCCAAAAGGTCCCAAGAATTTCATTGGTGTCGATTCATCCAGAACAGATACTCCAAATACTTTACTCCGAGAGATATAATCATGTGTAAGATTTCTCTTGTTGATTATTACCGCCACACGTGGTGGATCAGAGGTGACTTGAATGACAGTATTTACAATTTGACCATTAAATTGGTCTCCGTCCCGAGAAGTCACGATATACAAGCCGTAGCTTAAATCTCCGAAGACTCTGCGATCTAATTCAGGACTCATGAACACACTCCTTCCTCAAAAATCCTTCAAAACTCCTGGTCCGCTTGACAATGAGATTCTGTTTCCTAGGTATTAAAGTGAGGCTATCTTACTGAGAAATAAATGATAACGCAATGGATCAGATTTTGTGTGTTATCAATATCGTTTGGTAGAGAAGACCTAGTGCCTTTATTGTATTTTGCTCTCAAGTACAGGAGTGTGTATCAAAGTATGTAATCAAACTTCCAAAGGCCAGTGATGACTTTAGATCAAAACGATCAAGCACAAATCCGCAAAAATCCCCTCACTAACCCCTCAAAACCATCTTCGATAATTCTCCAGTCTTAGTCTGAGATGAAAGGATCTCCATAGATATATCCGATATTAACTATCAAATAATATCACAATTATCTATTTGACTTTCCTTGGAATTACAAATACATAGTGTAGATATTTGCACTATCGACTTTCTGTTATCTCCAAGAATAACAAGAGAATCATGAAATATTCAGTGGCCCTCATCGCCGTTAGAAAGTTAATGCAGAGAAACGGTTTCATGCGTTGTTGCTCTCGATCGTTCATTATCCTGTTGTGTGTCAGCCTCCTACTCCTACACCCCGTTTGGGGCGAGGATGCACTCACCGCTTCACCTGCAATCCATTTTCAGGAAGATGTATTCACCTTCCAGCCGATTTTGGAGGGCGAATCTGTTGATGTCACATTTGAATTCAGTAATAGAGGTGAGGAGCCTCTTGTGATCCATGATGCAGTGACCTCGTGCGGTTGCACTACAGCAGACTACCCAAGCTATCCCTTGAGGCCGGGCGTGAGTGGCAAGATTAAGACCACATTCAAGTCCACAGGTCACGGCGGTGAAAATGATATCGTGCTGCTCATCAAAAGTAACGACCCTATTGCTTCGGTAAAGAAGTTGCGCATACGGGGAAGAGTGATACGTCAATGGAAGGCGCAACCGGATCGATTCATTTTGACCAGCCTGAGGCCAAATCGTAGATACACTCGAAGGCTGCAAATAAATAACTTCATGGACGAATCACTACAAATAAAAAAACTAGTCGCTGGAAACCCCCACCTCCACCTTCTCGCCAAGGCAAGGGAAGTAGCCCCAAGAGGTGAGGAAACCATTGCCTTTGAAGTGAGCACCAAGAATCTCAAGCCGGGGAGAATCGTTCAGTCTTCTATTAGGCTAGAGGTTGTTAATGCCGAGATGCAATCGGTCGAAATTCCCGTACTAATAAAACTAAAGTGAATAATGGAAAGAGAGGAGATTAATGAGAAAGGGTACACTGTTTCTGTGGCTAGTGGTTGTGGTTGCGAGCCTTGCTCTAGTTTCCAGCTGCGCTAATTCTACAGCTGATCCGAAGAAAGTCGGTGTGAGTGAAGCCAATGTACAAGCCGAGTTCCTCGCTATGAAAGCAGCCGGTGAAAAAGAACGTGGCGGTTACGAGCTAATGAGTCTAGAGGAGTTAAAAACAAAATTAGACGCCAAGGAGGATATACTTGTTGTGGATACCATGCCCTATGAAGCCAGCTACAAGAAACAGCACATTCCAACCGCAGTGCAATTCGAGTTTCCAATTCCCGAGATGAATAGCATGGAAGATAGGACGGAGCAGCAATACCGGGATCTGTTAGGACCTGATAAGGACAAGATGATTGTGGCCTACTGTGGTTTCGTTAAGTGTGGGCGGAGTCATAACGGAGCCATGTGGGCAGTAAAACTGGGCTACAAAAATGTCTATCGTTGCCTGGGCGGCATCCGAGGCTGGAAAGAGGCTGGATATCCGGCTGGAGCCGCACAATAATGCAGCGGGCAACACCTGGAGACAAAGTGCAATAAGATTGAGTTACGTGAAGCCCTAGCCAACCCCTAGGAAACTTTGCATTACATCCCTTAATTTCCGCTATTGGTTCTAAAGATCCTAGCCCAGAATGTGGTATATGCCGCTGAAAGGACAAAGTGTAGATTGCAGTATGTACTTTTCGCTTTCCAAACAGAAAGGCAGGGCCATTGCTGACCCTGCCATTTAGGATTTCAATATTACCTACGGAACGTAAACTGACCTCTCAGTCGACAGGTCAGATCGTTATCAAGCTGCTGGCATCTGATGCATGTGAACATCTCGTTGTGGGAAAGGTATGGACACACCCTCCGCATCAAAACGCTCTTTCACGCTGCGGGTTACATCCCAGTATACATCCCAATAATTCTCAGTTTCTACCCACGGTCGGACAACAAAGTTCACAGAGGAGTCGCCTAATTCGTGAACTCGAACAACGGGTTCAGGGTCTTTTAAGATTGCTTCATGATTCGCCAAAATTTCTTCCAGTATCTTTTGGGCCTTGGCAATGTCGTCACTATAGCCAATGCCAAAGACCATGTCGACGCGACGTTTGCTCGTTCCAGTAGCATTGGTAATAATATCTCCCCAGATCTTGTTGTTGGGAACGATGACTTTTTGATTGTCGAGCTTTCTTAAGGTTGTCGAGACAATGGTCATGGCTTCTACTTTTCCAAAAGTGCCGCCAATGTCAACGAGATCACCGACATCATATGGGCGGTACACCAGGATCATAATGCCGGCTGCAAAATTACTCAACGTTCCTTGCAGGGCAAAACCTACAATGAAGCCAGCGGCACCGATGGCGGCCAGAAGCGGTCCAACGTTAATTTCCAACATGGACAAAGCCACAACAAAACCGATAAGGAAAACGGTTTTGCGAGTTATGTTTACAATGAAATCCTTTAGCAGCTCAGAGGCACTTTCAAGTTTCACCACAGCTTTTTTTGCAGCTTTGCCAAAAAGCTTTGCCAAAAACCAGGAAATCAATAAGATGACGAAAAACATTGAAATATTTTTAGCCCAGCGCAGGCCGCCCTCAGCCGATGTTAGCCAGCCGGTAACCACTGTCCAGGTTGCGCCGGCATCGGAAATATCCACCTCAACACCAGATATTGCCTTGATATATGCTTCGTAATCTTCAACTTTCCCACCCTTTGCTTTGAATTCTTCGATGACCATCACAAAGCGGTCGGCCAAAGCCGTCTGTTGCTCTGTGAGTTTGGTGACAGATTCGAGCAATTTTGTTTTCTTGTCACCTTCGGCCTTCAATGCCAGGATTTGCAACTTACTTACTTTCCCGACATGATTTTTCAACACTTCTTGCCAGCCATCGGCTTCCACAGAAAGATCATCTTTGGTCAATGGCTCGAGGCGATAATCCAGCTCTTCTAGTGATATGTTGGGATTCTTGGTTGTAAGAGGCACTCCTTGCGGTTTCTTAGCATCTGCAGCCAATACAGACGAGTAAAATACTAGAGTGACTGCCAACATCATCACGAAAGCAAGAAACATCTTTCTACTTTTTGAGAACTGTATCCGTAGCATCTTCCCTCCTCCATCAAATTCAGTATGATTTCTTTTCAAGAGATTCCCAGAAAGATTAATCACGAAAAAGCGTAAGTCAAAACAAAGTTAGGATTATTTTCATCGACCTAAGTTTCACATTTTTCTGGGAATATGTAGGGCTAGAACAAAATGTGGTGGGGGTATTTGAAAGAGGCAGAACCTTTAATGGCTTTAATGGGGTCGGGCCAAGTTAAGATATTGAAATATTTTGATTAGAGTTCCATAAAGAGCTATTTTCAGGCCCAATATCGTCATTTTTGGGGTCAAAATTGGCTGTTTAAAAAGCTTCGAGGTGATTAAAATTAAGGAGGTCAGCAGCTCTATCTTTCCAATATTGCTCTTTTTGCCCCCCAATCGCTATTATTGGCCCGAAAAGAGCCAGTACTTACTCATCTTTTCATTAAAAATCAGTTAATTAGCTTGGCCCGACCCCCCTATTACCTATTACCAGGGTGGTTAGTCCTCTGAATCAATACCACCTGAGGAAACGGCATTTTTCGGATCACGGCACTCAGCGAGAGAATACTGCCTGTTGCAATCCCAACAGAAAAGATAGTCTTCATCAGCGGACCAGGACAAATGTTTGTGTCCCTGAGGGCATTTCTTGGGTGACCCTTGGGCAGGGTTATTCGTGTCTTCTTCTTTCTCTTCTTCTACCAGCTGTTCCTCTGTCAAGCTCTCCGGACCCTCATCTTCATCCGAGGCCGCGGATTTCAAGTATACGGCAAAATCAGGATCTGAAATAAAAGAGGAAATGAATTTCCGGTCTTCATCAGAGATCTTAACGAACTCGACACCCATGCCGCGTGGCATATCCTGTTCAGGAGGAACTTGGGTACTCGACCAGACCACCCTGGCTTTGACCTCTATGCGGCGGTCAGGACCACTGATGGTCAGATCGATGACTTCATGCAGCTCAAGGGGAGACTGACCGCGAATAAAGGTCCCATCAGGACTTATATTGTAGGTAACCCGTTCAAGAGTCTCTTCTTCAGTCTTAATGGTTACAGGCAAACTGACCTTGGCTCTACGATGTTGACGTTTGTGTTTTTCCATAATTTCTTATTATATAGTAGGCATTCCTGAATAGCAAAACTATGGATTAAATATAATTGGGGACGTTGTTGACAAATTATACTTATTAGTTTATTCGCCATAAACCTGCGATTTGCGGAGTTGTCTATGCTTCTGTTCCCCGTCTCTTTTCGTAGATACTTGATTTTGCCTGGCCAACAGTGCTCCCCTGGGGGTATTCCCCTCTCACAGTATTTGGGCAAAGTGGAAAACGTCGTGAATATATTTGTACAATTTGTCAACAACGTCCCCTAGTTACATGAAGGTTCTTATCACTTTGGTTTGGGTTCAAACGTGAACGTTTGCCCGCCTACAGCGGCTTGAAGCATCAGGCCACCTTTACCCATGGTGAACACAGCAACGCCGCCGTCGTAAGCGACATCAGCAGATGAACCCGCCTTTACTGCAATGGCTGATGCTTTGGCGGCAAGCTTCAATTTACCGTCCTTGAAAGTGTCGAATGCCGTTTTGTCTTTGAAAAATATGATCTCACTGTAGGACTGTCCCCCGGCTTGAAGTCCTACTGTTCCCTGCGACAGCTTTGACCTACCTACAATTTTTCCTTTTGATTGATAAGGGTGCATCAGCAATGAAATCCTAACACTTTTATATACCAGCCCTGTGCCGTGTGCACCTCCGACAATCAAGGCTCCTGTCCCGACTGTGGGATAAACGGCATACCCCCAAGCTTCATCAAAAAACCTCTCCATACTCGGATCTTTTTCTTTGAATGTGGCAATCGTCTCCTCTGCAGCCTTTCTTTCTTGCTCCTCTTCGGCAGGATCCCAGCCCGCAAACGTCGCACTGTATGACGCAATTGCTAGAAAGCAAATGGCGAAGAGTAGTGAAAATAGTTTTTTCATAATTTGTCCTCCCCTTACGGCAGTCCCACCTTGCGGAGAGCGCCGATATACCGATCCACATCAGCTTGGTTCTTATACGGTAAACTTTTTTTTGCATGATAATCGCAGGAAAAGTTAGGATTTATTCTGAGGACTCCTGCTGCCGCCGCCCGCGCGTCCTCTTCCCTGCCGCACATACTATAGGCGGCGGTTACACTGAGATGCGCGAAAAGATTATTGCTTGCCCGTCGAAGCGCTTCCTCACATGCTGCGATCGCTTCGGCACACTGTCCTGTAAAGAGATAAGCCCATCCTAGATGATAGTAGTATTTGCCTGGCGCCAAAGGTTCAAGACGTATGGCCTTCTTAAGCACCGGAATAGCTTCCTCAGGCCTCCCCGCATAATTGAGAGTCATACCCAAGAGATCATGAGCGGTAGCTGAATTAGGATCAAGTTCCACACCCCTCTCCGTTTCGGCAACAGCTTTGTCATGCTGTCGAGTCATTGCGTATAGAATGCCTAACTGACTATGAGCGTCAGGCAATGAGTCATCCAAGGCCAGGGCCTTTTCATTCCATGCTTTTGCTTGCTTTAAGGAATCCTTGGGAGATTTGCTGGATCCAAGAAAAACATCCAGGATATGGGTCGCGGCCAGAGTTAAATAGGGTACCGCATAATCCGGATCCAGAGCGATGCTTTCCTCTGCCAGTTGCCGAGCCAGAGCATTACTTTCTTTATTCATCTGAAGCCACTTCTCATGCGCCTGCAAATACTTCAGATAGGACTTGAGGTTATTTGTTCCTCGTGCGAACACGCGGGCTTGCTCGCCACGGGTCAGCTGCACTTGGAGAGCTGCTAAAATTTTCTGAGTAATATCATCTTGCACGGCAAATATATCTTTCAGCTCCCGATCGTAAGTTTCTGACCACAAGTGATTCCCCTCTATCGCATCGATCAGCTGAGCGTTGATCCGCACTTTTTCGCCTGATTTCTGGACACTGCCCTCTAGAACATACCTAACCCCAAGTTCCACACTTACCTGTTGGATCTTGACTGGCTGACCCTTGTAGGCAAACGTCGAGTTGCGAGCGATGACAAACAGGGATGAGATTTTGGACAGGCCGGTGATTATTTGCTCGGTTATCCCATCGCTGAAATATTCCTGCGCAGGATCGCCGCTCAGGTTGTTAAACGGCAGTACCGCTATGGAAGGCTTGTCAGGCAAAGGAAATGCCATCTTTTCTACGGAGGCAGTCTCTATTAGAGGAGAGATAGGAGGTTGGGAAGATTTCCAAATCGCTACGCCGCCCGCCACCACAAGCAGTGCAATAACTACTGCGAGAGCGGCACGTTGCAACCCCGGGGCGGGCTTTTTCTCCTCAGTAACCTTTTGGAGTGTTTCAGGCCCGGTTGGTACCTTATAAACTCGTATGGGCTTGACGATGTTTTTTACGGTGTGCTCGCCTATGTAATCATAGCCCAAGGCCAGCTTGTTCTCGATCTGCTCGTAAGCGCTCCCTGAGATGCAGATGCCTCCCGGATCGGCCAGACCCTCTATCCGGGCAGCGATGTTGACTCCATCTCCATAGATCCGCTCACCCTCCTGGATCACATCACCCAGGTTGACTCCAATGCGAAACTCCATCCTGCGCTCTTCAGGCAGTTCAGCATTCTTGGCTCTGATCACCTCCTGGATCTCCACCGCACTCTGCACCGCATCCACCACACTGACAAACTCAGCCAGTATATTGTCTCCTGGTGAGTCCACAACCCGGCCCCGGTACTTCTCGATCACTGAGGTCATTACCTTTCGGTGGGCGGTGATGGTGCGGACGGTGGCCTCCTCATCTTCGCCCATGAGGCGACTGTAACCCTTGACATCGGCACTGAGTATGGCCGAGAGTTTACGCTTGAAGTCTTGTGTAGCCATGGGGTTGTCCTTATGTCAGCCCTGCCTTTCGCAGGGCACCGTGAACCCGCTCTCCATCCTCTTTCCGCTTGTATCTCGATTTCGGGATAGTGTACTTGGGTTGTATCCTAAGCACTTCAGCGGCTTCAGACCGAGCTTTCTCATCCTGTCCTGACCAACTATAAACAACAGTCATCATGATGCGGGCATAGAGTGAATCGGGCTCCTGGTGAACTGCCTTTTCACACCAGGATATTGCCTCCTCGTATTGCCCCGTAAAGGCGTAGGACAATCCCAAACTGTATATGTACAAGTTCGGCGGGATAGGATTAAGGCGTATCGCTTTCTTATATGGTGGAATGGACTCCTCCCACCTGCCGGCAAAACTAAGTGTCTTCCCCAGCATTACATGGGCCATAGCTGAATTGGGATTAACGGCCACACCCTTCTCAGCTTGGGCAATACCTTCATCATACTTCCCTATCATTGAATATATGAAGCCCAACCTGCCGTGCGCTTCAGCAAAAGTGTCATCTAAGGCGATAGATTTTTTGATTAATCCAATGGCCTTGCCTATAGACTCTCTAGGGGATTTAGTCGTTCTTAGCCATACATCCAGTTGGTGGGCTCTACCTAGATTGTAGTATGCCCAAGCATAATCCGGGTCCAAGGCAATCGCTTCCTCTGCCAATTGCTTTGACAAGGCATTACTCTCTGGATTTACCCTGTGAGCATACTCATTCGCCTGCAAGCACTTTAGATAGGCATCGAGGTTATTTGTGCTTTTTGCAGTCGCTCGGGCTTGCTCGCCTTCTGTCAGTTTTACTTGAATGGCCGTAATGATATTCTTTGTGATGTCATCTTGTACGGCAAATATGTCCTTCAACTCCCGGACATAGCTTTCAGACCATAAATGAGCCCCTGTTGTGGCATCGATCAGCTGGGCCGTGACCCGTAACCTGTCGCCCGATTTCTGGATGCTGCCTTCTAGTACATACCGAACACCCAATTCCCTGCCCACCTGCTGAACGTGCACGGGCTTGCCCTTGTATGTGAACGACGAATTCCGGGCAATGACGAATAGTTTGGAGATCTTGGAAAGGGCGAAAATGATATGTTCGCTGATTCCATCAGCGAGATACTCCTGCTTGGGTTCAGCACTCATATTATCGAAGGCAAGCACCGCAATAGAGGGTTTGTCCGGTAGCGCCAATGGTGGTTCCTCGGGCAGCCCCGCCTTACGAAGCGAGTCGACGACCTTGTCGATATCTGCTTGATATTTATAGGGGAAGGTCTTGGCTTTCAGATAACCCGTTATCGAGGCCTTGGGATTTCGCTTGAGAACTTCTGCAACTGCCACTTGGGCCTCCTCTCCCCGACCTGCCT
>JASFGC010000066.1:0-12722 GCA_050123975.1 Syntrophobacterales bacterium
ATCGGGTCTTTGAGCTATGGGAAGGCAAGAAACCTTGCTATCACAGGGGGCATTGTTCTGGTCGCATCATGGTTTCTGGCCTTTACCATAGTATTCTTATTACCCCTTGCCTTTCCCTCCATTGAAGCCGGCTCTTTTTACAGCCCCAGCCTGGTTGAAGTCGCTGAGGTGGATTTTATCGACCTTTACATTCCAATCAACCCGTTCAGCTCCCTGGCTCGTACAGTGGTACCCGCAGCAGCAGTGTTTAGCATCGCCTTTGGTGTTGCGCTTATCGGGGTGGAAAACAAGCAGAGCCTGCTGGACATCTTGGCTGCCACATCAAGAACGCTCACCCGTATTGCCATGATGGTGGTAAAGGTCACACCTATTGGTGTTTTCGGCATCGCCGCCAATGCTGCCGGCACTATGACCATCGAGGAATTCGGTCGGCTGCAAACCTATATCATACCCTTTATCTTCGCGACCCTTTTACTGACTTTTTGGGTTCTTCCGGGACTGACCGCAGCCCTTACACCTTTTAGCTACCGTGAAATCCTCAAATCTGCCAGTGATGCCCTGACCACCGGCTTCGTAACAGGAAATCTGTTCATTACGCTGCCAATGCTGGTGGAAAGCGCTAAAGAGCTTTTTGAGGAACGTCAGATAAAAAGTGATGATACGAATAACTATGTTGAGGTACTGGTTCCTACATCCTTCAATTTTCCCAACGTCGGTAAGTTGCTGACACTGCTCTTTGTCCTCTTTGCCGGTTGGTTTGTCGGCAAAAAAATTGCTCTTACGGCCTATCCAGGCTTCGCAGTGCTAGGATTGTTTACTTTGTTTGGTGGTGTGGATTTAGCACTACCTTTCCTGTTGGACCAAATGCAGATTCCTTCAGACATCTATCAGCTCTATGTTGTTACGGGAGTCGCCAACAGCTGGTTTGCGACACTTCTTGCAGTCATGAACCTGTTTGCATTCACGTTGGTGGCTGCATGCGTAGCAACTGGTGCAATGAGAATCAATTGGTCACGCATTCTTAGGTTTGCAATAATTTCGTTGGGGATGTTTGTCGTTGTCATCCTGGGAACGCGTTTCATGCTGTCTGAGATGGTAAGCAAAGAAGACATTCAGCGGCGTACCCTGATGCAATCGGAGATAAAAGATGCACAGAAGGCGGACGTCAAAAAGACAGGCTCAAAAGTGGCAGTAACTCAACAAAGCTATCTTCAATCGATTATTAAGCGCGGCAGGCTGCGGGTAGGCTACAACCCTGAAAACCTGCCGTTCTCTTATCATAACGACAAAGGCGATCTGGTTGGTTTCGATGTGGAGCTTATGAATGAACTGGCCCGGGAGCTGGAGGTAGAGCTGGAGTTTATCCAATGGACATACGAAACCCTTTTCAAAGAACTCGAGCAGAACAAATTTGATGTTGTAATAGGAGGAATGATTGCCAATTCGGAGCGCCTCACCAAGGCAAATTTCTCCGAGCCATACATGAATATGACAGCAGCAGTAGTTGTAGAGGATTACCGACGCCATGAGTTTAAGAACTGGCGCTCGATAGACGAAAAACTCAATATTCGGCTGGGTGTGGTAGGGGAAAAACGGGCGGAAGCTGTCAAGCGCACCTTGCCTAATACCGATGTAGTGCTCTTGGAAACTTATGGCGAATTTTTCACAGACAACCCAAAAGGGGTTCACGCACTTGTCATTAGTGCGGAGGCAGGTTCAGCCTGGACAATCATTTACCCCTCCTATTCAGTCGTTGTGCCGGAGCCTCACATAAAAGCCCATGCTGGTTTGATCATGCCGTTGGGTGATTCGGATTTTGGAAACTTTGTTGACGACTGGCTGAAACTTAAGAAGACCAGTGGATTTATCGACAAGCTTTATGACAAGTGGATATTGGGCAAGGGTGAGGAGCAGAAAAAGCTGCGCTGGTCGATTGGGCGCGACGTGCTTGGCTTGTGGAAATAAACTACCTGCAAATTAAGCGCAAGCACAATCTCGAGAAAGGAAAGATTTATTTCCAATAAATAACAAGACTGCCAAAAAATCCGCTTTAGGGATTTTTCGACAGTCTCTGTAGATATGGTAACTTCAAAAACCTTACACAGATTGTATTAAGCGGTTTACTTGAGTGGTTCAGCCGCCTTTAGATATTGTTCACACTGTGCCTGCTTGGCCTCGTCCTTACCGGCTTTTTTTATACACTTTTGGTATTTTTCGCTAAGTTCGAGTTTTTCTTTGTTTACTTCTGTTTGTGATTTGTGGGCCTTTTTTTCTGCGCCTCCACCTAAACAACCGCATGCACTAACACTCAGGGCAACTGTCAGTAAGGCCACCAAAATTATAATCTGCTGTTTTTTCATAAGCAAAAACCTCCCTTTTCATTCATGTGTATTGACAGCAACTGCTTGAGCCGATGACGCCTTAGACGGAAGAGTTTAAAGCAATACAGGCAATTTACATTGTGGCAGATTACCACGGACGCAGAGTAGTCAATGGCAATCGGGCACGGAGTTTGAGTTGAATAATAGGAACCTCAGCTAACGGCTAAACTACCACAACAGAGGAGACCTGTAAACACTAAACCCACTATTTTGTCAGTAAAGACAAATACATGACCTATAATATTGGTAGTAATTGACGATGAGATTTCAAGCCGAAAAGAGCAATCAGGGAGAAAGTAGGGTGGGCAGCATGGAGGGCGAGGAGCAGACTGTGCATTACATCCCTTAATCCACACTATCGCTCAGAGGTAACCAGCACAGAATGTGGTAGGGAATCCAAATGAGACAGAGTGTAAATTAAAGCATGTAATTCACATGTCCCCTCAATTATTGAGACCTTTTTGCTACCATGGTTGTAACAATGGCAGAAAACACCTCTATATTTTGCTGATTGGATATTTTTGCCAACTTTCGGACAATTCCTCGATCTTGCTTAGAATGCGACTCGCGCTTTTCAAGACATTCAAAGCTACAAGAAAGCGTATCACCTGGACGAACAGGATGGTGCATACGAAGTTTATCAAAGCCTAGTGCTGCTATCGACGCGGTACGTCTTTGACCATGTGTAGCAAACCACGAAAGAATGGAAAATATATGAGCTGAACAGGCAACGAGTCCTCCAAAAACTGACGAAACTGCCGCCACTTCGTCAGTATGAAAAGGGCGAGGATCCCAATGGCGAGCGAACTCGATGATCGCTTCTTTATTAACTTGGTATGTTACTGATTTGGTCTCCTTTTTTCCTACCTCAACATCTTCGAAATAAATGATTTCCATCGGGATCGCTCCTCACTTTTTTGTATGTTCGATGCACCCCGAAAAGTCACAGGCTGAAGATGACACCCCTTAATTCACAGTGTAAGCTCTAGGAAGGATACTACTACATGGGGGAGTGGATCAGAAAGGGCAAAAGTGGGGATTAAAGTATGTAAGGCAAACTTCGATAATAACCCAAGGTCTCTCCTGATCTTCATTTCTAAAGTTATCTCGGCAAGATCACCAAAAGACAGAGAAGGCCAGTACGATACTATCAGAATCCTGACCAATCGATTCTTGGCTGCGGATACCCAGATAACCGACTTTGACACCCAACTGGGGAGTGATTGGATAGCCAAGACTAAACGTCCAACCTATGTTTTCCCTCCGGTCGTTCTTCTCTTCTCCATTCACGGTGGATTCCCCGCCATAGCCATAGCCAGCACCCGCTGCTGCCCATAACCCCGGGCGAAAGGTGTAAACGAAGTGAGTTTGGAGGGTGTAGAGCGGATCGTTCTCAAGCTTGTTTCCATCGAAAAAATCATTGTTGTCCGTGTAAATATAAACTTCGCCCGTTAATTCCATCGACCACTTTCCCCTGTTATGCACCACCCCGAGCTGTGGCCGAAAGGTATATCGGTTCGTGCCGAGATTGATGAGTTTACCATCCTTGTATTCACCGGTGGGAAGTTGCACCACCAACGCCGTTCCAACTATGGTTTCAACATCGACCTTCGCACGATAAGCTGCAAATTCCTTACCCTTTAAAGGAGGCGCTCCATAGAGATTTATTGCGAATCGCATGACCGAGTCTGACATACCACCTCGTCTGACGGACTTGGGAACGCCATCGACCAATCCTTTCCAACGTCCCCTTTGGTAGGCTTGAATAAGACCGATTCGTGCGGATTTTTCAAAAAATTTAAAGGTGCGTATATACCTAGCCACCCAAGTATGCAGCTCCTTTTCAGCATCCTCGATCCGGAGAACAGGATCGAAGGATATGTCCGCCTCGGTGTAAGCATAGCCTGCGCCGGCAAAATTCGCTCCTGTCGGAAGGTGGCTCCATCGCCGGGGTTCTAGCTCCTGCGCTAGGCATAAAAATGGCAGTCCCACAATCAAGAAAACACAGAGACACCATACACAGAGATTCTTCAATAACATCGGATGAGCACTCACTTTTGACTGATAGGAACTCCTCTTCGATGGCTGGGAGTATAAGAAGAAAGAGCCTTGTGGGTCAACTGCCATGAAAGAGAGCATGTGGTGGGTTGGCTTCGTTTTGTTTTCTTACGAGCGATGACAGCAAAATGCGAATTACGTCTCTTAATTCACACTTTTGGCTTCTACGGCCTCGGCACAAAATGCTGGGGTAAAACTCTCTAGGTAGGGACTAAATATCTCTTGCCAAGATCTAACCTTTTACAAGAGTTGAGGTATGAGGAGCATATCTTAAGATAAATGCTGTTGGGCTAAGCTTCGAACAGCAGCTTCAGCTACATACCAAATAAGATACCTCGTACGTCGACCAACATGGGCTTTCGATGTCTCCGTGACGGGGAAACTCAACGTAATTCTTCTGCTCTAGGAGACGGAGACAAAAACTGGGGTAAACGGGGAATCCCCTTGGGGACGCCATGTAAAAAATGAGGGTCAACTGGCATCTCAGTTGGCCCTCTTCTTTTTATAATGTATCATGGGCCACCAAACCTGACGTCAAAGGATGGCCTGGTAAAAGTTTTTGGTTGTTATTGACATTTGAAAAAACATTTATCAGAAAGATTTGACGAATCGACTTGAGGTGCAAAATGAATGTCATTTTACAAAACCTTGAAAAACTGCTATGGCCTCTGGGCGCGTTGGTAGCGGCTCTGCTGGTAGCCCTGCTCGTCCATCATGTGCTTTTCAGGATGCTTGACCGTTTTGCCCGTGGCACCAAGACAATTGTGGACGATTCGCTGGTCAGACACCTCCGGCGTCCTGCGCGGCTCATCATTCCAATCTTGGCTGTGAGCTTCTTGTTACCACTTCTAAGGCTACCGCCCCGTATTCTGATTGTCCTCCAACAAACCTTTTCCTTGCTGTTGATCATTGCAGTTGCGTGGCTGTTCATCAAACTGGTGTACGTCTTCGAAGACCTCATCCTCAACCAATATGATATTGATCTTAAAGACAATCTTGAAGCAAGAAGGATCCACACCCAGATCCAGATTTTAAAAAAGGTTGTCATCGTCGTCGTAGGAGTATTGGCTCTGGCAGCTGCTCTCATGACCTTTGAGAAGGTTCGTCAACTGGGGACCACCCTTTTGGCCTCAGCCGGCATCGTTGGAATCATTGTGGGACTTGCTGCCCAAAAGTCAATATCCACGCTATTTGCCGGTATTCAAATGGCTATCACCCAACCCATACGAATCGACGATGTGGTCATCGTAGAGAATGAATGGGGCCGGATAGAAGAGATCACCTTGACCTACGTTGTGGTGCGGATTTGGGATTTACGGCGACTCATTGTGCCCATTACCTACTTTCTTGAAAAACCCTTTCAGAACTGGACTCGCATCTCAGCTGATCTTCTGGGCACGGTCTTTCTCTACGTCGACTATACGGTCCCGGTTGAAGCAGTAAGAGCTGAAATGAAACGAATTGTGGAAAGTTCCCCGCTGTGGGACAAGCGAGTCTGCGCCCTTCAGGTGACGAACGCTACTGAACGCACCGTGGAGTTACGAGCCCTTATGAGTGCAGCCGATTCCTCCAGTGCCTGGGAGTTACGGTGTGATGTCAGGGAAAAGCTCATTGGTTTCATTCGCCAGAATTATCCGGATGGTCTACCCAAAGTGCGAGCAGAACTAACTGAGTCCGCTGAGGGGTCGAGTAAAGCATCCCCGGCATAGCCGGGGGCTTTGGTCCATGAGCCGACCCGAAAAGGTGGCGCCCCCAACCGCCGTCGTCACGCCAAGGCGTGACTATGGCGAGTCAAGTAGGGGGCTGTACGCTGAACAATACCTGGGCTCAGATGAAAGCCATGCCTGGAAACAAAATCCCCCCAACCCCCCTTTACAAAAGGGGGGCTTTCCATGGGGTTCTTCACAGGCAAACGATTATCTTCCCCCTTTTCTAAAGGGGGACCGAGGGGGATTTTTCTGTGCGGCCGTCTTCTTTAAAACCACCGTGGTATACTCACTGTACAAGCATAGCTAAACTATGCCACCAGCACAGCAGGTGGGTTTTGTAAATACTAACCAATCTTCGCCACCCTAAAAGAGGGTGCCAGAGGAGTCCAGTCTACCTTTGCATATTGCTATTGCCTTAGTTCTGTAATTAAGCCACCTCACGGTGAATTCGCTCTCACTCGGACAAGCGTCAGCTTCAATGTCTTCCAGATAGATAAAACTCGATAACATTCTGGTGTTGCCTGAGAGGCAAGCAAAAACTGGGGTAGACGGGGAGTACCCTTGGGGACGCTATCGAAATTAAAAGGGTCAATTGGAGAAACCAATTGACCCTTTTATTCGAATACTCTTGCAGGGAGAGTTTTGGAACCCCTGTCCACGGCGAAACTGAGCAGCTACTTCTCTTCCTTCAATAAGGTCTTGAGATCGGCAAAGGGCTTATGGGTTGCAGGTGACTCCTGCTCGCCGCCTGGCGTCTCCTGGTCGTACCACTCCTCATCCAGATATCGCGAGTGCTCATTGTCGTGACAATAAAGACACAGTAACTCCCAGTTGCTCCCGTCGGACGGATTGTTATCGTGGTTGTGGTCCTTGTGATGGACCGTGAGCTCACGGAGTTTCTTGCCTTGGAAATCGCGCCCGCACCGAGCACAGACCCAGGGATAGATCTTGAGCGCCTGCTCCCGATAGCCTTGCTCCCGCTGCTGGCGGTTGCTCCGGGCTTCAGCTACAATCCGGTCCAGTTTTTCTTTGTCTAATGGCATTTTATTTGATGACCTACAGGTACCTGCGAGTTGCGTCAATGAGGTCAAGCTTAAATTGTTCCATCAAGATGAGTTTTGAAACCTTGATGCACACCCCCTATGGGGAATCATATTAGTTCAATCCTCTCTTCAGTTCCCCTCAGCATTGCGAGCATAAGCGTCAGGTATTCCCTCACGTGACGCGTGATGAGGAAATTTTCCATGACAAACTGGCGTGCCTTTTGTCCCATTTCCTCCAACTTGTCCCTGTGGGTAAGAAGGTACCTGATGCGCAGGGCCGCTCCTTCGGGGGTATTGACCAGGAAGCCGGTGTGGTGGTTGTGCACCTGAAGTCTTATACCACCCACGTCCCCGCCGATCACCGGTTTCCCTTTCCACATTGCCTCGGTGACGGTCAGGCCGAAACCCTCCTTGGTGGATTTCTGCACCACGATGTCTGAGATTCGCTGCAGGGCGTTGATGGTACGGTGGGAATCCGAAGGGAGCAGCAAGATGTGTATATCTGGCTCGTCCATGGCCGCGGCCTTCGCTTCAGCGACAACCTCCTCCCCCTCTGGGTCATCTGTTGCCCCACCCCCCGCGAGTACAAGCTGTAGAGGAATGAAGGTCTTTGCCAGATGAAACGCTTGGATTACTCCCAAGGGATCTTTGAATCGATCAAAGCGGGAGACTTGGACAATAATTGGACGGTCGGGATCAAGTCCAAATCGCTCCACGACTTCCTGTAGTTCTGAGTCCTGCAATTCGATGTTCTTTTTACTGAGGGGATCAATACTGGGGCGAATGAGGTAAAGAGGATGATGGAGCGCTTGGGCAAATTCTGCCAGAGACCAAATGCTGGCATCATACGGTTCAACATAACTGCGTAAATACTTCCAGACCGGCCGGTAAGGACGACTCACATCTATATGACAACGCCAGATCCACTTCCCCCTTCTCCCGGAGCACAAGCCCAACAGGGGTGCAGGCTGTGGATCGTGGATAAAGACGAAATCAGCTGCTTCTAGTTGTTCACGCAGTCGCTCCGCATTTTCCTGGTTGACTTCTTCATACCTTCTCAGCAAAGGTTGAGGGATTTCGAAGCGGTTCCCCTGCAGCGTGTTGTGCATATACTTGGTGCACTGATAGAAGTCTCCATCTCCAACGATAACTTCCCAGCTTGGCTCCAACCCGAGCTCCTGTTTCAAGGGGATCATGCGATGAAGAATCTCGGCCACACCGCCACCCTCCCTGGTGGAATTGACATGCACCGCCTTTGTACCCCTGAGAGGCTCGGCTAGCTGGCGAAGATTGTTAATCACATCCTCACCGACTATCTCTTGGTATCTTTCCAGCAGGCCATCTGTCATGTATAGCTATACTCCTTGAATATATCCCCAAGCTGAGACCTTAACTCCGTCAGTGATTTGAAATAGGGATCCAGGGACGCGATCTGCTCCACCAGCTCATCATAGCCGTCTGCAAAACCCATGAGCCACTCGCTGAAATCATCATTCTTGTTTGCTGTCCGCCCTCGAGCGTCCACGAAGTGATAGAAAACGCTCCCGACCGTGAGTTGAGGAATGAGCTCCTTGAGCTCCTCAGGTTCGCTGATCCGGATTCCCGTATCAAAGACAACGATCTGCGAGCGAATAAATTGAAACTGTTGATGTGCCGCGGTCCAAGAGACCAGCTCATTTTCATCCAGCCGCTCTTCGATGATCTCGATCAACTCGCGCCTCAGGTCTTCCAAATCATCAAAATCAGTTGGATCGACAAGAGCAAGCCGCTCTGCAAGAAATCTGTCGTGTAGTCCGTGATACGCCCAAACCGCGAAGTCGTTTTGGTACTCGGGATCATCGAAACTGGGCCGCAGAAGGCCTCCCCAAAAATGATGATAGATACAGCCTGGGCGGGTTGTCTCCAGGCGATCTCTCAACTCTCTGAGATCATTGGCACGCTCACCGGTGGCGATGGCAATGAGGGCACAATCTTTTACAGCAAATGGATCAATCATGAATGCTTGCCCTTACAATGAAAGTTGAAGCTCCCTGCAGCAAGCTGCAGGGAATCTTCGAAATGTAAGCAAGTGATTCTATTTTATTGTAGTTCGCTCGCTAACCCCGCAGCAAGACTTGTCGACGAGCTCAAGTCGAGTCGCTACGGGGGATGCGCTCGCCCTGTTGAATTTCCCGAAGGGAACCCTATTCAACGGGGCGAGCTGTAGCATTTTCAAGTGCAGATTAACGAATTAGTTGCTATTCGTCAAATTGTTCGACATTCCAGACTATAATAAGATTATAGCGGTTTTGGGTTTTAACAACTGAGTTGCATTTTTCAAGCCAGAATCACTCTGTTGACATATGGAGCCCATTCGAAGTAAGCATAAAGGGGTTGTAACTACGTGTTTCACTCCATAAGGTGGCCACAGTATGAAAATCCTCAATCCTGATATTGACCTCGAGCTTTTCTATAATCGAAGACGGCAGGCCTCTCAAAAAGCCTTGCTCTTAGACTACGATGGAACCCTGGCGCCTTTTCACAAAGAGCCGAATAAAGCCGAACCCTATCAGGGTATACGCCACGTTCTGAATAAGATAATGCAGGTGCCTGATATACGCTTGGTAATTATCACAGGGAGATGGACGAAAGATTTGATCCCCCTTCTGCAGTTGGAAAAGCAGCCGGAAATATGGGGCTCTCATGGACTGGAGCGTTTGAAAACTGACGGATCATATGAGATTGATTCGGTGGAGGAACAGCACTTAGACGGATTAGTGGCGGCCGACGAGGGAATTGAAGAGCTCGGGCTGACAAGTCGCTGTGAAAAAAAACCAGGTTGCCTCGCTATCCACTGGAGAGGGTTAGACGAAAAAACGGTGAAAAAAATCAGAAATTTGGTGGAGCCAAGATGGTCCACTCTCGCTCGGACCTGGCAGCTGCATTTAAAGGAATTTGATGGTGGTCTTGAACTACGTGTGCCGGGCAGGGACAAGGGCGATGCTGTTGCCACCATCCTTGGGGAAATGAATCAGGATGCGGTATGCGCTTATCTGGGAGATGATTTGACGGATGAGGATGCGTTCAGAGCCATTAAGGGAAAAGGTATAGGTATACTGGTTCGCGATAAATTACGATCAACTGCTGCTGATCTGTGGATCAGGCCCCCCGAGGAACTCCTGACATTTCTTTCAGGCTGGATAGGGGGCTAGAGGAGCTAGAGAAGATGAGCTACCTTGTCATCGTTTCCAATAGGGGGCCATTTAGTTTTTCGGAAGACTTCTTGAAAGACGCTGAACAGTGCCTAGAAAAGGGAACTCGGCCAGAGGCTCCGGGCTTTGGAGAGGGAGGTTTGGTTCAGGCCATGGCGGGTCTTCTCAAACCGGGCAAATGGGACACTACCTGGATAGGGGCCTCCATGGGAGAATACGATATCGATGTGACCAGAGGACACCATACCCGATTGTTCAAAAAGATGAAAAGTGCGAAATACGCGCCTGATCATTTTCCTCATATCGAGATAGGGCGTGACGGCAGAATGCATTTTAAGTACAGGGAATACGACTTTTACATGAGGTTTGTCTTTTTCGACACCAAGCACATGCACAGCTACTATAGTAAGTTTGCCAATGGGTTTCTCTGGCCTCTTATGCACCTGACGCGACCTCCGCTCTTCTATAAAAAAACACCAGTTTTTCCCCGGCCTCACTTCGTGAAAAATGATTTTGTTCAGTACACGAGCAGCAGCGTCACCTTTGCCAATACCATCATTGATGAGACCCGAAAGACCAAAGAATTACGCCAAGATAAAGACCCTGTTGTTATCTGGAATCAGGACTACCATCTGATGCGAATTGCCGGGGTTTATAAAGCACTTTTGGAGGAAGAAGGTGTCTCTGAAAAAGAAAAACAGAAAATACACATAGGACAATTCATACACACCCCCTTCTTCAACATCCATGAAATCCAGGGGCTCATACGGGAGGACAAAAGATACAGAGTGAAAGATCAGATTTACGATCCATTTGGAGAGACCATTGAGACGGCTTTGCAGAAGCTTACGTGGGACATGCTTTCCAATGATTTCATAGGCTTTCATACGAAAGAATACTGTGACCATTATTTGGAGGCTCTGCAAGAATGGTTTCCTGTTGAGATAAGAATCACCGATCGATTCTACGAAGTGATTCATCAGGATTCCGTTACAACCATCGGCGCCTTTCCCATAGGTCTGGATGTGGAGAACATCCTTTCTGAAGTCTCGGAGGGCAAAAAGCTGAACTCTGAATGGAGTGGGGAAAGTCTTTACTCCAACATCAGTGAAGACAGAAAAGCGGGAAGGTATCTTTTTGGCGGGCTCGAGAGATGTGACTACACAAAAGGACTGATCGCCAGACTGAGCATCTTTCAGCACGCCCTTGCCAAATTAAGGCATTCACACCAGGATGCCCGTTTCTACCAAGTGACAGCCCCAAGCAGATCCGAAAGCCCGGACTATCAAAAGCTGGAAAGCTTTCTGGCGAAAAGAGTAAACAAGATTAACAAGAAGGTGGAAGGCACCCCCATTGTCCACATAGATGAAGGCATTTCAGTGCCGCAAAACTACCGATTTATGAAAGAGATCGATGTTATGCTCGTGACCCCTCTCGAAGACGGGATGAACCTGGTGGCCTTCGAGTACATTCTGTCGCAAAAATACAAACGCCCAGAGAGGCGAGGCATCCTGGCTTTGAGCACGAGTGGCGCCTCAAGGGTCCTCAAACAGAAGGGTTTTGGAGCAGAAGACGGGATTATTTACATCAACCCCATGCGGGCAAAAGATGCGGCAGAAAAGATCGTGCAGGCATTAATGCAAGAAAGACACCTGTCCGAGAGAGTCATCAACTATGTCGAAACCGAACGACGGGTAGATGACTGGGCCCAGGAAAATATAGAGGCAATTTTGAACTGTAGAAAGGCTGTGTAGCTCTCCCTATTGAATGGAATTGACAATAGAAGGTAAGCCATAGGTGATGAGAGCAATTTAGTGGGCTTGAGATTTTCTCTATCCTGCCAAAACCTAAACACTGCCTGTTTTGCAGATATGTAAAGGAGATCAAAGCATTTTGGTGGGATGCCAGGGTTTAGATCCATAGCAGAAATCGTAACAATATAATTGTATTATTGTGTTTCAATATATAGTAAGCTCTCACATTCAGGTGACGAATCAGGAATTGGCACACCGGCTATTTATGAGCCCAGAGATAAAAAAAAGATCAAGGTAAGTGGTTCCGGAAAAGGGCAGGATCAGACGTTCATCATAATGCCATTTGTGAGAAAGAACTGATTGGTAGAAGTACAGAGCTTGCCGAGAGTTCATAATCATAGATGGGGAGAGAGAGCGAAAAATGATAATGCAGCAAAAGAGGTGCCCCAACTTTAATCATAGGCGAGCAAATGTTCCGGTGCGCTTTTGCCCGGTCTGTGGCGAGGTGGTTAACGAAGCCATCCTCATTAGAGAGTGTAGTGAAGCGAAACACGCTATAAGTCGACGTGGAGGAACTACGTACTGT
>JASFGC010000067.1:0-12662 GCA_050123975.1 Syntrophobacterales bacterium
CTTCCCTGTGCGGCCTACTGCGATAAGGAATATGATGTGGGTGGTTACTATGTGGGAGTTCCTGTGATGCTGGGAAGCG
The DNA here is from genome assembly GCA_050123975.1 of Syntrophobacterales bacterium. Lineage (GTDB taxonomy): Bacteria > Desulfobacterota > Syntrophobacteria > BM002 > BM002 > BM002. Next base: position 80 of record JASFGC010000067.1, read on the forward strand.
GAGGGGTGGAAAAAGTTATCGAGATCCAACTAACACCTGAAGAGAAGGCGGCCTTTGACAATTCGGTGGCCGCAGTGCAAGACTTGGTCAAGAGTATTACCCTCTAGCCTTTCACACAGGTGGAGCAGGACCTCGATAAAGAGGGCATAGAAAAACCCGCCCGGAAAAGTCCAGGCGGGTTTTTTTGAGCAGCAATCCCTTGTTCTAATAGCCCGGCAGATTCACCTCTTTTAGGTCATCCCCGAGATATTCGCGCTCATTTTCGGCCAGAATGCCCAGGGATAGGGCTATGAGCGTCCAGAGATGGACCGTGTGGTAGTCAGCCTCGAAGTGCTCGGCAAGGTCGTGAATCTGCGAATGACAGTTGTGGCAAGGGGCAATACAGTACTGGGCCTTGGTAGTCATAATCTGATTGAACTTCACTTTGCCGTACTGACGCCGTGCATCGGTGTAGCCAGACTGTAAATAGCCGCCACCGCCGCCGCAGCAAAAATTGTTCGACCGGTTGGGGTGCATTTCCACGAAGTTCTCTTCACCCACCACTTTCTTGACCACGTAGCGAAGATCCTCGGCCACGGGATCACCGAAGGTCTTTCTTACCAGCTGACAAGGATCTTGGACGGTGAATTTGACCTGAAGATCCTTGTTCCAATCGGAATTCACCTTGAGTTTGTCTTCTCGAATCCACTGAGCGTAAAGGCGAATGATGCTTTCAATTTCGAAGTTGTGCGGGATATCGAATTTTTTCAGTCCGGCCCGGACTGCAAATAATTCGTGGCCTCACTCCGTGTTAAGCCAGTACTTACACTCCAAGTCATCCACGGCCTTGGCCTTGACCCTGACAATATGTTCCCACGCTTCCCAATCCTGCAGAAACATACAGTAGTTTTCTGCGGCCCACCCTTTGGTGCCGTAAGTCCAGTCCGCCCCTACGAGATGCAGTATTTTCCAGAGGGGCACCATTTCTTCAGGCTCGGTCACCGGCTCCCTGGAATTCTGGTTGAGGAAATACATGGCGCCTTTTTTGTTTATGGGGGCCTCGAGTTTCTCCCAGCCGGGTTGCTCCTCCTGGACCTCCTCCAACACATCAACCACAACGAACTCGAAGTCTTCCTCTGATGTTCCCATGGCACTGCAGGTGTCGTGTCTAAGGGCCATGTCGCATGACCCAAGAATCCCCTTGGGTCGCTCCTCTCGAGGCCAGGTCTGCCGAGCCAATCCGACCATCTGAGGGATGTCTACCGCCATGGGACAGGCGTAAATGCAGCGCTGGCACATGCTGCACATCCACACCCAGGGACTGCTCGTCACCTCCTCATCCAAACCGAGGACGACCATACGGACAAACTTCCTGGGGTCCATGTTCTCAAGACCCGTTGCCGGGCACCCTCCGGAGCAGGTCCCGCACGTCAGGCAAAGATCCAGGTTGCCTTTAGGCAAAATCTCTCGCACTTTCTTCCTAAACTCGCCCTTCAAGTCACTTACTTTCAATGCTTCCTCAGCCATAAATGTCCCTCCTGCGTTCTTGGCCGAAAATTACTTCTGCTGGATGTTGATGTCAAGTTCTAGTTTGCAGTCGAAATTACGGTAGGCCCGTTTCAAACTCTTGAATTCGAGCGTATTCACGCCCATTTCTACTGTGGATAAGATTAATTTTAGACGCCTTACAATATCAAAAATGGTTAGGTGGGTCAAGGAAAAGCTTGAGATTTTTTTCTCAAAATAGTTGTCCAGCTCATTTCGCCCTATTACTGTTATTACTGAGAGCAACATAGATAGGTGAGGAACCTGTGCCACCCCGCAGGTGGGGTGACAGCACCGGGGAGTTCTGTTATATTTTGTCCAACACCGCATGATTACCAAACAGGAGGTTCAGCATGAAAAAGTACGAGCTCAAAGCAAATTGTCCTCAGTGTGGCTGCAGCGCGGTGAGTCACCTCACCAAAGAAGAAATCCGGGAACGGTTTGGCGATGTTCCGAACGTGGAGTTGGACTGCAAGGAGTGTATGGACAAATTTGATACAGACATCAAAGAGGCATGCCCTGAATACGCTAAGGATTGTAAGCTGGATTAACCTGCCCTTTGCTTTTTGCCGCCCCTAACTTCTCTATGGGAAGGCTACTTTCGTCTGGGAACCCCATACACTTCTTCTCTTTGTGCCGCAGCTGGTGCGGAGACGAACTGAGGTCCGGGTGAGAATCACGCCAGGGGGTGCCCACTTTAGGGTTGAAAGATATCGGTTATCCGATCAGCGGATGGACATCGGAGTGGAATTCGGATGATAGACGTGTATCGTATCAAATCCAGGGAAGAATGGCAGCAGATCCTTGATAAACTCTTTGAGGAGTTGGAGTTACCCGTGGCGCTCATGGACCGAGAAAACACGGTCCTCCAAACCAGCGGCGAGCGCAATCCCCTCTGCGCCACCATCCGGGAGCATAAGGGATCCCTTTCCTTTATTTGTGGGCAGACACAGCAATTCCTGAGCGAGCAAGCCAGGAGGACAAAGAAACCGGTAGTCGATATGTGTGAGGCCGGCCTGATCAAGCTTGTGGTACCATTTTTCCTGAATGGCATCTGCGCCGGGAATGTGACCGCATGCGGTGCAGTGTGCCCCGAGGAAGAGATTGAAACGTACCTCATCAGTGAAAGCACGAATGCGAGCGAAGAGGACATTGAGGCTCTTTGTAAGGAAGTTTCGGAGATTGAACGAGAGAAAGTAGCCCAGGCGGCATTACGCCTTTTTCAAGAAATAGAGAGGGATACGGGCTGACGGAATCTCATGGCAAAGGGAAAAGCCCCACGAAAAAAGAAGAAGAAACCAGAGCTCCCCAAGCTCTCCGAGGACGCCCAGGCTCAATTAGAAATGCTGTTGAACCGTGTTGCCGATCAGGACCCAGAAGGGGAGAGCTTTGACCAGTTCCTCGAGAGCTTACGGCCGTTGCTCCAGCGTTCGTTGCCCTTCGGCCTCGCTTTTGTCAGGGGCCTGGGGTCCATAGCAAGCCCCACTGCCGTCAAGACGCTCCAGGCCCTCCGAGAGATTCCAGCGCCAAAGCCGCTGCGCCGGGCTTTCAAGACGGCACTATACCGGCTGGGTCGGCAAGGACTGATCCAAGAGGACGAGAAGGCGGAGCCGGAAGCCAAAGTTCTGGTGCCAAGACCGGCTGACCGGCAGGCCGAGGCCTGGGCCAGCTGGCCGGAAAGCCAAGGCGAGCGCGGAATGATTCTCAAGCTTCCCGATGCTGGTCGTGGTTACCTGATGGTTATTGGCGTGCTCAACCCGGAAGGCGTCTTCCATGAGTTTGAAGTGATACAGACCAGTCGCAAAGGGGTTAAAGCCCTTCTCGAGCAAATGACTGGTGGGATTTCAGGGCGGATAATCGACATTCCCCTCGCGCATTTTCGCTTCCTCTATGAAGAGGTGGCGGCAACCTACCGGGAGCAGAACCTGGAACTTCCCGATGGCTACGAGGTAATCCAAAGACAGCTGGTCTCCCAGGTGGAAGCCCGGCCGGGTCCGCATATTTACGATGTGCTGGACCAGGAAGAGATCGCCGGAGATAACCTCCTCCTCCGCAGTTCGGACAGTCTCCTCGAGGTGCAACCATTTATATCCTGGCGGCTACCTGAAGCAGTTATGGCTCCATTTGTGGAGAAGATAAAGGAGCTTCGCGAAACCCGCCTGGTAATTTCCCAGGTTGCTCAAAAGGAAAGAGTAGAACAGATCTATCGCGAGGCGGCAACGGAACTCTTTAGCGCTGAGAGAAGAAAACATTACCGCCGACTCTTGGAAGAGACGGCTCTCCTTTTTTACCTTGAAGGCCGTCAGCAGGAAGCAAAGCGAGCCCTTGCTGTTGCCCTTGACTTAAAGAAAGAGGTAGGTGTTTTCACTGAAAACAATTTCATCCTGGGGCTGGTAAAGCGCTCACTTGCCAGTGAGGTTGGACCACACGTGGAGGAAGCGGAAGAGCAGGCTAAAAGAGAAAGGACCACGGAATCAGGGTTGATTATCCCAAGATAAAGAAATGCAATCTACAGGTTTCAGAAGCTAGGAGGTAGTAGCCAGTAGATCCAAGTGTCGGGCTTAGAGCATATAGTTGGAGGCTGGAGGAGCGCTTCGCTTTAGGTTGGAGGCAAAGCGGAATGACGCGGAGAAAGGGTGAAACGGAGATACGGCGAGAAAAGCACTCACAAATAGACTTCGCCGCGTCTCCGTCTCTCCCCGTCTCCGTGTCGTCCTGCTGTCTCCTGGATTCTGACTCCTGACTCCTGTGCTTTTTCGCTCTGCGCTTTGCGTTCTTTCCCTCGTGCCCTTCGTGATGCAATACTTGGAGGTTAAAGATGCTGAAAACCATCAGTGTCAAAACTTCAGCCCAAACAGAGATGGTGGACATCACTAGCCAAGTGCAAGGTGAACTGAGTAATTCAGGGGTGGAGGCAGGGCGGTTGACTCTCTACGTGCCCCACACTACTGCCGGTGTTACCATCAATGAGGGGGCAGACCCTGCGGTCAAGGCTGATATCCTCATGGTTCTCAACCAGATGGTGCCCTGGAAGGCAAATTATAAGCACAGGGAGGGCAACTCACCTGCACACGTGAAGGCCAGCTTAATCGGTTCAGCCGAGACCGTGCTCATTTCCGGCGGGCGGTTGGTTCTTGGTACCTGGCAAAGAATTTTCTTCTGCGAATTCGACGGTCCGAGAAACCGCAAGATGCATTTACAAATAGCCGCCTTGAAGGGATCTGATTGAAAATTTACCACAGAGGCACAGAGGATGGTGATTTTTCCCTGGCCGGCAGACGACGGCCAGGGAAAAGAGCCTCCGCCTCCGGCGCAAGCTCTTTAGCCTGTCTCCAACCGTTGACATGAAGCCACCGGTGAATTAGATCGTGCCCGAAGGGCTGCGATCTATTGCCCGATCGCCGTCTCCCGATCGGGCAATAAAGATTCTCTCTGTGCTCTCCGTGTCTCCGTGGTTAGTAAAACCATAGATTACAAACAGTTATCGGCAGTGTGCGGAGCTATAGGAATAGGCGTTTTTCGATATTCTGATTTCGGATTTGATCACATTGACTTCTCCTTTGAAGAACATGGACACAAGGTGCGACTGACTTTGAGCTGATCGCGGCAAACTTTTCCCTTGACACTTTCGTAGATTTTCCATAAAGTCCCCAAATTAGAAATAAGTTTCACAAAGTAATTTTTGAAGTATCTGCGCTCCAATCTTCCGCTGTAACCCTCACAGCGGGCGCAGGATCTCGATGCTTGAAGAGTGCGGGCGCTTTTTTGGCATAACAAATTGAATTGAGAACCCGAATAAGTTAAAATTGTCACAAAGTGGGGGCGAAGAAATAAGTCCCCTTAATATTGAGCCATACCCTTACTAGCTACAACTTCTCCTCTCTTGGTTAGACGCCCTATGAGTCTAAAAGAACTTCTGCAGCAAAACAAATCTGCCATCCTGAGTCGCTGGTTCGATTCCATTTTGGAAACCTATCCTTCTGATACAAAGGACTTCTTGCGAACAAAGAAGAACCGGTTCGAAAATCCGGTTGCCTACCGGATCTCCAGTGGAATCGAGGGTATTTTTAGCCAGATTCTCAACGATACGCAGGTGGAAGACGTTTCGCCTTTCCTCGACAAAGTAATTAGAATCAGGGCTGTTCAGGATTTCCCCCCTTCTCAAGCCCTGGCTTTTATCTTCGATCTCAAAAGGCTGATCAGGGAAGAGCTGGGGGAAGAGATCCGTGAAGGCCAACTTTCTGAAGAATTTTGTCGGCTTGAGGAGGAGATAGACAGAATGAGCCTGCTGGCACTGGACATTTACATGAAATGTCGGGAGGAACTTTACGAACTTAGAGTTAATGAGGTAAAGAGAAGCGTTGGTAGGCTTATTGAGAGGGCAAACATGATATGCGGGGTCCCAGAGAAAGAAGGAGATCCCGAAGTGTGTAGCACTGATAACCTAACTTGAAGCGAGGTAACTGTAAATGGGTATTTGGCTTTCCTTCTTTGCGGTTATGGCACTCATTTTGATCCCACTGGTGGGGGCGCAAGGAGCCGGCCAATATGTCTTCGGGATCGCTATCCCTTACGCGGCCGTCCTGATTTTCATCATTGGCTTTATTTTCCGGGTGGTTCAATGGGGTAAAACTCCAGTGCCCTTTAAGATTCCCACCACCGGGGGACAGATGAAAAGTCTTCCCTGGATCAAATGGAGTCCCCTTGACAACCCTGCCAACACCGGCGGTGTCATTGCCAGAATGGCCCTTGAGGTGCTTGCCTTTCGGTCCCTGTTCAGGAACACCAGGGTGGAACTGAGGGAAGGACCAAAGCTCAGCTACGGCTCCAATAAATGGCTTTGGGTGGCGGCTCTGGCCTTTCACTATGCCTTCCTGGTGGTATTCATAAAACACTTTCGGCTTTTTATGGAACCTGTTCCCGCCTTTGTTACCCTATTGGACAGTGTGGACGGTTTCATGGAGATAGGGTTGCCGCGGCTCATGCTCAGTAGCGTTGTGCTCTTGCTGGCGACGATCTATCTTTTATGCAGAAGGCTTGCGGTGCCACAACTTCGCTATATTTCCCTTCCCTCCGACTACTTTCCTCTCTTTCTCATCATCGCCCTGGCAGGCTCGGGGATTCTGATGAAATATTTTCTCAGGGTGGATCTCACCAACGTCAAGGAATTGATCGTCGGCTTGTTTAGTTTTCGTCCCACCATTCCAGAAGGAATAGGCGTTATTTTCTACATCCACCTGTTTTTGCTTTCAGTTTTAATTGCTTACTTTCCCTTCAGTAAACTCATGCATGCAGGTGGGGTTTTCATGAGTCCCACGAGAAACATGCCCAATGACAACCGGGCCAACAGGCACGTTAACCCCTGGAACTACCCGGTTAAGGTTCATACATACGATGCGTACGAAGAGGAATTCAGGGAGAAGATGAAAGAGGTTGGACTCCCAGTTGAAAAGGAGTAGAAATGGCAAAGGTTGGAACTCCAGAAGAACTCTCTCGAGTAAGCTATAGTCCCCCTAAAAAAGGTTGGCTGGACTTACCTGTCGAATTAAAAGAGGGTAGGTGGTGCTACGGTTCGAAGCCGAAAGACCACGACGTTATAGGTCTTCCTAATCCGCGGGCCTGGTCACCCGGTGACGAAGACTGGAAGCTTCCGGACAACTGGAAGGAGATATTCCTTGAAGGTATGCAGGAGCGGCTGGACAAGTTTCGCACTTTCCGGATCTTCATGGATATTTGCGTAAGGTGTGGCGCCTGTGCAGACAAGTGCCACTTCTTCATTGGCTCGGGTGATCCCAAGAACATGCCTGTGCTCAGGGCAGAGCTTCTCAGGTCGATTTATCGCGGGGAGTTCACCACCGCAGGAAAGATCCTTGGCAAGGTCGCGGGCGGGAGGAAACTCACCTACGATGTGTTCAAGGAGCTATTCTACTATTTCTTCCAATGTACCGAGTGCCGCCGCTGTTCCCTCTTTTGCCCCTACGGCATTGACACAGCTGAAATAACCATAATCGGCCGGGAGTTGTTGAACCTTTTGGGATGCAACATCGACTGGATCACAGGCCCTGTGGCCAACTGTTATCGCACTGGCAATCACCTGGGCATTCAACCCCACGCCTATCACTCCATGCTGGAGTTTTTCTGTGAGGAGATCGAGGAGATAACAGGCATCATGCCCGAACCAAGTTTCAACCGGAAGGGAGCCGAGATCCTGTTCATCACCCCATCGGGTGATGTATTCGCCGACCCCGGAACCTTCACGGCCATGGGTTATCTCATGCTTTTTCATTATTTAGAAGGTATGGGTCTCGATCTCACCTGGAGCACCTATGCCTCCGAGGGCGGAAACTTCGGTTATTTCACTTCCCATGAGATGGCCAAGAGGCTCAATGCCAAGATGTACGCCGAGGCCAAGAGGCTGGGGGTCAAGTGGATTCTCGGTGGTGAATGCGGCCACATGTGGCGGGTGTGCAACCAGTACATGGACACCATGAACGGCCCGGCTGACTTTCTCGAGGTGCCCAAATCTCCCTTCACCGGTACCGTGTTTGAGAGCGCCAAATCCCATAAAATGGTTCACATTTGTGAATTTACCTCTGACCTGATCAAGCACAACAAATTAAACCTGGATCCAAGCCGGAATGATGCATATAAAGTAACGTTCCATGATTCCTGCAACACCGCCAGGGCCATGGGATTCTTAGAAGAACCACGGTATATCATAAACCATATCTGCAATGAGTTTCATGAAATGCCAATAAATACCATCAGGGAGCAAACCTTCTGCTGTGGTGGTGGCTCCGGCTTGAACACCGATGAGATTATGGATCTGAGGATGCGGGGGGCCTTACCCAGGGCAAATGCCCTGCAGCATGTCCACGAAAAGCACGGGGTGAATTTGATGTCCTGCATCTGCGCCATTGATCGCGCCACCCTCCAAGCCCTGGTGGACTATTGGACTCCCGAGGTGGAGGTCAGTGGCGTACACGAGTTACTCGGTAACGCCCTCATCCTGGAAGGGGAAACGAAGAGAACCATGAATCTCCGGGGTGAGGAGTTCCCCTGGGTTGAAGAAGAGGAAGAAGAGATTGAAGAGGCAGTGCCGGAGGTAACTCTCGAAGCAGCCGAAGAAAAAACAGCGGAGGAAGTAGTAGCAGAAGAAGAAACAGTCGAAGAAACGACGGCAGAAACAGTCGAGGAACCAGCTGAAGAATTAGCCGCAGAAGCTACAGAAGAAACGGCAGAAGAAGTTGCTGCAGAGGCAGGGGAAGAAGAACCAGCCAAAAAAACAACCGAAAAAACAGTCGCAGAAGCTCCTGAAGAAGTAGGTGAAGAAGAAGCGGAGGGTGAAAAATAATGTATAACAAAGGAAAAATCATCGCCGGGCTCGCTATCTTTTTTGTCTTTTTCACCTCACCCTTTCTATACGGGTTGATGAAATCCGGCCCACCGCCTGAGCCTGAGCTTTCGCCCAAGGCGAAGGAGGCGAAGCTTTGTGTGGAAGCCAAAGAGTATATGGTGGAATCACACATGCAAGTCCTCAACGACTGGCGGGGCGAGGTTATTCGCAATGGCAACCGAGTCTACGTTGCCAGCGACGGGAAAGAGTATCTGGCGAGCCTGCAAAACACCTGCATGGATTGCCACAGCAACAAGAGCAAATTTTGCGATCAATGCCACAACTATGCTGGAGTTAACCCCTATTGTTGGGAATGCCATATTGAGCCGAAGGAGAAATAGTGATGGAGAGGAGCAGAAGGAGCTTCTTGAAGATACTCGGAATCTCCACCCTGGGTCTCGGGACACTTTCGTCCGCGGATCTTCTGGCCAGGACCGTGACGGGTAGGGCCGGATTTGCGCCAAATCCAAAAGGTATGACCGGCGAGAGATGGGCCCTGGTGGTGGATGCAAAGAAGCTGGATGAAGAGACGACCCAAAAGGCCATAGAAGCATGCCACCTGATCCACAACGTCCCTGACTATGGGGATGAAGATAATGAGCAGATCAAGTGGATCTGGACTGACAAGTACGAGCACGCTTTTCCTGGAACGGAGCATGAATACCTGGCCGAAGAGATAGAAGAAAAGCCTTTCCTTTTACTGTGCAACCACTGCAGCAATCCCCCATGCGTGCGGGTGTGTCCCACCCAGGCCACCTGGCAGCGTGAAGACGGCATTGTCATGATGGATCAGCATCGCTGCATCGGTTGCCGCTACTGTATGGCTGCCTGTCCCTTCGGGGCCCGGAGTTTTAACTGGAAGGATCCGAGAACCACCTACTTCAAGGACAAGGAGCCACCGAATCCCACATATCCCACTCGCACAAAAGGGGTGGTGGAAAAGTGCAATCTCTGTGCTGAACGTTTGGCTGTAGGTGAGATGCCAGCGTGTGTTGAGGCGGTTAAGGATTCAAAGGCAATCGTTTTTGGCGATTTGGAAGATCCCGACTCCGAGGTAAGGGAAATACTCCATGAGCACTTTGCCATCAGGCGGAAACCAGAGCTTGGGACAAATCCCAATGTCTACTACATAGTGTGAGGTGGTTATGCTCGAGACTGCTCTAAAAGGAAGCAAAAGATACTGGATACTGATAGGGGTTTTGTTCCTACTTCACGGGATGGGCGCCACCGCCTTCCTGATTCAGCTCAGTAAAGGATTAACCGTGACCGGCATGAGCAGGGATGTCTCCTGGGGCATCTATATTGCCCAATTTACCTTCCTGGTCGGGGTGGCAGCCTCGGCGGTTATGGTAGTCCTGCCCTACTACCTGCACAATGTCAAGGAGTTCGGCAAGATCACGATTCTGGGCGAGTTCCTGGCTGTGGCCGCGGTGAACATGTGTCTGATGTTTATCCTGGTGGATCTGGGCAAGCCCATGCGCATGCTGAACGTTATTCTGCACCCGACACCCAACTCAATCCTCTTCTGGGATATGGTGGTTTTGAATGGCTACCTCTTTCTGAACATCGTCATCGGTTGGGTGATATTGAGTGCTGAGCGCAAACAGGTCGACCCACCCAAGTGGGTCAAACCCCTCATCTATCTATCAATCCCCTGGGCTGTTAGCATCCACACGGTCACCGCTTTCTTATACGCAGGTTTACCGGGAAGGCATTTCTGGCTCACCGCCATCATGGCGGCCCGCTTTTTGGGTTCCGCCTTTGCAGCCGGACCAGCGCTCCTCATTCTACTGTGTCTCATCGTTCGAAAAGTGAGCAAGTTTGATCCCGGCAAGGAGGCCATTCAGAAGGTAGCCAACATTGTGGTCTATGCCATGATCATCAGCATATTCTTTGTGCTGCTTGAGATTTTCACTGCTTTCTATAGCCAGATACCAGGACATATGCACGGTTTCGTCTATACTTTTGTTGGTCTTCATGGCCATGGAAATCTGGTCCCCTGGACGTGGGCCTTTGCGGTTATGGCAGTGATAGCAACACTCATGCTGCTCTGTCCACCGCTCCGGAAGAATGAGACGACCCTGGCCATCGCCTGCTTGCTGGTGTTCTTTTCCCTGTGGATCGAGAAAGGGATTACCCTGGTTATTACCGGGTTTATCCCTAACCCCCTTGAAAGAATAACCGAGTACGTCCCCACCTTACTGGAGCTGGCGATTACCGTGGGCGTCTGGGCTACAGGCTTCCTGATTCTCACCATCCTCTACAAGATTGCGGTTTCGGTTAAGGAGGAGGTAGCCTCGTAGTTTGTGGAATAGTAGTACTCGCGAAAAAAAGGCTCATGCATTAAAAGCATGAGCCTTTTTAAATTTTGCTACCATAGTGCCTGACTAATGTAGGGGCGGGGTTTATCCAATCCCCTAAATCCACTAAAATCCCCCTCGGTCCCCCTTTAGCAAAGGGGGAAGAAGAAAAGTTTATAGATTTCATGCCCCCCTTTCCTAAAGGGGGGATGGGGAGATTTTTGGGGCACCACCTTTTCGGATTGCGGATTTCGAAACTGGGAACCCGACCAAAGGGTGGGAGTCCGGAGGGCAATTGTGGACTTTGAAATCATCAGGTTTGACCTCCGACCTCTGACTTCTGACCTCCGATCAATCTCGCCGTCTCGCCGTTTCTCCCCGTCTCCGCGTCGTCCCACTGTGCCTAGTGTCTACTGCCTAGTTGGAATGGCCACCGCCCTCTGCTCTCACCATTTATTCTTCTCCTCGCGCAGTATCTCCCGACCTTCGCCAGGATACGCCTTTCGCTCCTGCGGTGGCGTGGGTTTCTCAACAGGGGGCCAGTTGCCTGAGCGCGGTTCTGGGCCTTCCCGCGTGACCACTGAAGGGGCGGAGTCCACCATCCGTGGGCTTTTTCTAATATCAACGTTTACATTGAGGCTGAACTCTATGGGAATGCCGTTGGGGTCGAAAGAATAGACGGAGTGAATAAAGCCGTGATCGATGGCTTCTGACACCCAAAACCCCGCTGCTGAGAGCGTGTCTTTTAATTGATAAAGATCGTCTTCCGATTCAACCCCAAAAGAAATGTGGTCGAAAATGACAGATCCGGCGACAGGGTAGCCATGATCCTTTTCCTCCGCGGGTTCCACTCCAGGCCACTCAAAAAAGGCCAAGAGATCGTTTTCGGAGATCTCGAAAAAATAGTGTCTGTAACCGGGCTTGCCGAGTCCGGCTACCAATCTCATGCCCAACAGGTCCCGCCAGAAACGAACGGTCTTGTCCATATCACCCGTTACCATAGCCAGGTGATTAATGCCATTGAACTTGATCATGACTCCTCCGGAATGTCAGTTGTTCCGCCGAAGGCGGATCCGTAGTCAGTTGTATCCGAATTACTTCAATATTGGAAGTAGGGGCGGGGATACTAGGCACTAAGAACTAGGAACAGCGGGACGATACGGGGAGGGGGAGAAAGGGTGAGACGGGGATCAGATGACAGACGACTGACGACAGAGGACAGACGGCTCATGACACAGGGCGCAAGGCAGAATCTGTAATCCCACATCTCACATCCAACATCTGGAATTCCGCAATTGTCCTTCGGACTCCCCACCCTTCGGGCGGGTCCCCAGTTTCGCAATCCGAGATCCGCGATTTGGTA
>JASFGC010000068.1:0-12564 GCA_050123975.1 Syntrophobacterales bacterium
GTCAGTGAAAAGGAGGTTTCCGACCCCGAGGATCATTATCTGTTTGGAATCTGTCTTCATATATTCAAAAGTAGTTAGGAATCAGTGGGCATAGAGCATGGGGCATAGAGAAAAAACCTTATCCTCCTATTATGCTCCAGCTATGTATTGCCTACTGCTGACTCCTCGTTCCAGAACTATTTGAGATAAGATGCTATTTTATCATGTATGTCGAAGCATAGGAACAGCACTTTAATCTCACCTCTTCCCCCTCACCCTAACCCTCTCCCGCCAGGGGAGAGGGAATTGATGACTTTATAACTCTATGCTCCATGCCCTATGCTCTGTGCCTGGCAGCTAGCTGCCAGCTGTCGGTTTAGAATCCGGGATTGACAACAAGCGACACTCCCCAGATTCCATGGCTTTCAGAAGCTCCAACGTGGCCCTGCCTAAAAAATCAGTGTCCGTCTCATCGGCATCAATTGACAACTCAACCAGGCTGAAAAAGACTTTTACCTGGTTCGCAGCTGCCTCTTTGGCCTCCTCCTCAAAAGAGTGCCACAGTCGTTCGCAAATCTGCTGAGCCTCCGGAGCAGAGATGTAGGGAAGAACAAGGCCGAACATGTGGGTGTCAACCCGACCCAGGGTGTCGCTCTTGCGAACGTGCTCTGCAAGAATGCCAGCCAGATACTTGATCATCCGATCTCTCTCATCATAGCTCAACTCTGGATTGGCCGATTCCAGGTCCATTCGCATGAGAGAAAGAGAAAGGCTGGCCTCGTACCGTTTGGCTCGGTGAACTTCGCGCTCCAGTATCTCCACAAAGCCTCTCTTATTAATCAGGCCGGTAAGATCATCAACCCGGCTTACTTCAGTGAGACGGTCGGTGGATCTTTCCAGGCGATCGCAGACCACGGTCATAAGGTTGAAAAAGAATTTTTGGGCCGTGGGGGGAAACAGCCACTGCAGCCTCTTTATCATCTTCCAATTCACCTGCAGAAGCTCTCCCGGTTCGGCACAGATCACAGTAGCAGACCTCGGCACATCCCGAAGGAAACCCATTTCACCGAGTAACTCGCCTGCCTCTAAGCGATTTATATGTCTATGCATACCGGATTCCGGATCAGAATCCTCACTGAAGATGGGGTCCACCACGTCCATTTTCCCGGAGAGGACAGCATACATATAATCGCTGGGATCTCCCTTGCGAAACAGAACCTCTCCGGCTTCAAATTCTCTCAGAGCCCCGGCCATCAGAATGTAGTGAACCTGCGTGCGGGACAACCCATTGAACAGTGGAATCCCCAGGTGGGGGTCCTTGCCGAGTCGCAGCCGCAACAGATCCCAGATGGTCACCAGCTCCACGTGCAGCATCAGTGACGGCAGCAGAATCAAATCTCCCACCAGAGCCGCGAGCATGGTGATCATCATCATGACGCCGAAGATGGCCGTGGGTTTGAAACTGGAAAGGGTAAGGATGGCAAAACCAAGGCCAATGGTAAGAGTGGTGAAAACGATGGGCCTTCCCACATGCTTGATGGTCTCCGCGAGTGCACGTTTATCGTCCAGGCTTTTCTTGAACTCCCGGTTGTATCGCACCAAATAGTGAATAGTGTCGTCCACTGCCAGACCAATGGCAATGCTGGCGATCAGGCTGGTGACCATGGAAAGCTCGATTCCGAGCCATCCCATGATTCCGAAGTTTATGACAATCGGGAAGAGGTTGGGAACGATGGCGACAAGCCCCACCTTACTGGATAAGAACAGCAGGAACATGATGCTAAATACCAAAACCACGGTGAGCGAGAGGCTCTTGACCTGGCCCTTGGTCAACAGGTGGCTGCTTGCTGAGACAACCATGCCGAGACCGGTAACATCCCAGGTCAGATCCTTGGAAAAATTCTCTTGCACGTGGGCAAGAATCTTCTCCCGTGTCTCAAGAAAGTCTCGAGAGCTTGATATGTGGGTAAAAAGCAAAATGTTGGTCTTGGTAAGATAATAGTTCATGAACCGCGTAAACATATCCTCCCCGAGCATGATCCTGTAGTTGTTCATCAGCATGCGGACCTCAAAGTCCTCTTCGGGAAGGGTGTAGTAATTGGGATCGAACTGGTTGCTGGCGTAGTTGACCAGCTTCAAGTACTCGGCAAAAGACACGGCTTTGTCAACGCGGGGAAGTGTTTCTAGAAATTCTTGCAGTTCGGCAATCTCAGCGAGGTTGTCGGGATCCTCGAAGTAGTCATCATCTTGGCTTACCATGACTACATTGACCGGAAAACTTCCAGAGAGATCTTTGTAGATATCATGAAAGTGACGGCTCACCGCGGTGTCTTTCTTGAAAAATTCAACCGGACTGGTCTCCACTCGGATGCGAAAGATGCCGATTATGCAGAACGCAACAAAGATACCCAAAATCGGGAGCGTGATCTTTTGCTTGTGCAGGTCGAGATGAACAATCCATCCCAAGAACCGATCAATGATAGGAGGGGTTTCCGTGGCGTCATCGGCCTTTTTTTGGGGAAGTGGGAAGAGGGCCAGAGCAGCAGGGAAAAGAGTCAAGACAATGATCATCAGGCTGAACATGCCAAAACAGGAAAAGAGGGCGAATTCACGGATGGCAACGATCCGGTTTATCAAAAGGGAGCCAAGTCCAATCGCGGTAGTGACGACAGCAAGGACCGTGGGGAAGGAAATAGTGGAAAATGTCAAGAAAGATGCCTCTGCCCGTGATTCAGCCGTTTGAGAGTAGGAGAGATATTCAGAGCCGATATGGAGACAGTACGCCGTTCCAACAGCGATGAGAAAGACAGGAACGATCATTGTCATCATGGACAGGGGGGTTTTGGTCAGGGCCATGAGGCCGAAGGTCCAGACAAGTGCCAGCGTTACGCAGGTGAGCGGTAGCACAAGACAGGCAAGATTCCGAAAGAGAAAAAAGAGAAGGACCGCGATAATACAGAAGGTTATGGGGGGCAGCTGGAAAAAATCCTTCTTGGTGAAATTGGCCAGGGCCTCTGAGACCAGAGGCATGCCGATCTGATACAGAGAGAGGTTCTTATCAGCCTCCTCGATCATCTTGTCTACGTCCTGGATTACTGTGGTCCTGTCGGAGGTGTCCTCCAGAACCAGCGTCATCACAGTGGCTTTGTGGTCTTCGGAAATGAGGTTCTTGTTGAACACGGCGACGGGTGTCACCATGGTGGCGAATTTATCGAGACTCCAGGTGGAACCGGTCTCCACGTCCTTCTTGATGCCAGGGAGGCTTATAACTCTCCTCACCCCTTCGATCTCGCTTGCGGTCTCCGCA
Source organism: Syntrophobacterales bacterium (assembly GCA_050123975.1). Classification (GTDB taxonomy): domain Bacteria; phylum Desulfobacterota; class Syntrophobacteria; order BM002; family BM002; genus BM002. Next base: position 3,287 of record JASFGC010000068.1, read on the forward strand.
AGCTGTCCGATCTTATTGAAGGTGGCCGGGTCGAAGACATTTTCGGCTTTCACCACAACCCGGATTATTTCGTCGGAGCCGAATACCTCTTTGAACTCTTTGTAGCGCGCTGTTTCAGGAAGGTCCTCGATTACGAGATCGTAAATGGAGGTGCGAATGGAGAGCTTGGGTACGTGCCAGGCGAAAAACAAAGAGACCACTGCCACAGCCAGGATAACCCACTGAGGGCGGTGGACTATGGCCTGGAGTATTTCTCGCCTTGACAGGCTCGTAAGGAACTTTTCTGACATGGATCTAGATTGATAGAGTTATACAATACTAGGCACTAAGCACTTATTAAATTGGGGATTTAGGATTTCGGATTGCGGATTTAAAAAAGTATAGCGTTGGGCATAGGGCATAGAGTAAGAGGTCAGACGACAGAGGACATAAGGCTCAGGGCTCAGGGCACAAGGCGCAAGGCAAAATCCACAATCACACATCCGCAATGTTATTCCCTTTCTCGCTCTTCTCGCCTTTCCCGCTTTATCCACATGCCCCATGCTCCATGCCCCATGCCATCTCACATCCCACATCTCACATCCGCATTCCGCATTCCGCATTCCGCAATCCACAATTCTCCTCTATGCCTCCTCCAAAAAACCCCCAACCGTACATGCGTACAGTTGGGGGTCATAATGAACAGAGTAACCCTCTAGGTTGCTCTCACTTTATAGACTTGATTGGAGTCGGGGTCGATGACGTGTACGGCGCAGGCGATACAGGGATCGAAGCTGTGCACCGTACGCAAGACTTCCAGTGGCCGCTTTGGATCGGCGATGGGTGTACCGATAAGCGCCTCTTCCACCGGCCCCATGGTTCCTTTGGCATCCCGCGGACCAAGGTTCCAGGTGGAGGGTACCACATACTGGTAGTTCTTTATCTTGCCCTTCTCGATCTGGATCCAGTGACCCAAGCTCCCCCTGGGCACGTCATTGAGACCGTATCCCATACCATCGCGCATCTTCCAGGTTGCACAGGTCTTGTCGTCTCCCTTCTTCAGGTTGGCCACCAACTCATTGACCCAGTCAGGCATGGCCTGGCCGATAACGACGGTTTCTAGGCCGCGGGCAGCCGTCCTGCCAAGAGTGGAGAACAGAGCGCCCACCGGGATGTTCAAATCCGCCAGAGTCTTGTTCACAACCTGCTGAGTTGCCTTGTCTCCGTAGGCATACGCCACCAGTACCCGAGCCAGTGGGCCCACCTCGCAGGACGCGCCCTGATATCTGGGCGCTTTGAGCCAGGAGTATCTGCCGTTGGTTTTGTAGTCACCATGCTTCGGCGCGGTTTCACCCTCAAAGGGGTGCCTGTCCTTCTTTCCCTTATACCAGGAGCGAGCCACATGCTCCGTAACCTCTTGTTGCCGCGCCATCTTCACCCCTTTGAGGCCGCGATTTAAAATGACGCCCCTAGGCATGAGTAGGCTTTCGGGCTCCTTATCGCTCATCGGGAACTCGCCCCAAGCATGGAAGTTAGTGGTTCCGCCTATGGCTCCCCAGTCCTTGTAGAAGCTGGCCACGGCAAGAAGATCTGGGATATATACCTTTTCGACGAAATCCTGGGTCTCCTGCCAAATATAGAGGAACTCGGCTATGCGATCCGGGGTTAGATCTTTCACGCAAGTCACGCCGCCCACCGCCAGAGTCTGAAGATGTGGATTTTTGGCTCCAAAGATGGCGTGCATTCTCGCGGCCTTGGCCTGTAGGCGAAGTGCCTCGATATAGTGCGCCGCCGCCATCAGGTTTGCTTCAGGTGGTAGTTTGTACGCAGGATGCCCCCAATAGCCGTTGGTAAAGGGACCCAACTGGCCACTGTCCACGAAGGTCTGGAGTCTCTGTGCCACTTGTTTGTAGTAAGCGGTGCCGCCCCAGGGAGCGTTGCTCACATTGTCCGCCAGAGCGGCCGTCTTTTTGGGATCTGCCTTTAAGGCGTTTACCACATCTACCCAGTCAAGAGCGTGCAAATGGTAAAAGTGGACGATGTGGTCATGCTGGAACTGGGCTCCCATCAACAGGTTTCGGATGATACGAGCATTGTCGGGGATCTTTACACCAACAGCGCTTTCCACTGCCCTCACCGAGGACAGGTAGTGGGTGTAGGTTCAGACCCCGCAGGAACGTTGGGTAAAGAGCGGTGCATCCCGGGGATCCCTCCCTTGCAAAATAACTTCAATTCCCCGGAACATCTGGCCTGAGCTCCAGGCGTTGACGACTTTGCCTCCCGCCACCTCCACTTCAATGCGCAGGTGGCCCTCTATTCTTGTGATCGGATCGATCGTGATTCTCTTAGCCATGATGTATTGTCTCCTCTCTATTGCTGGAATCTGGAAATCGATTCACGGGTAAGACTTACGAAGTCTCAAAAAATGGGCTCATCTTGTCCCAGAAATCCGGCTCACTGCACCCGATGCAGGGATGACCTGCCTCCACCGGCCAGCTGGTTCCATCGTTGAACTTGGCAGTGGGGCAGTTGTTGAAGGTATCTGGACCCTTGCACCCCATTTCGTAGAGGCAGTAACCCATTTTGGCCTCTTCTGAGCCGAATTCTGTGACGAATTCACCGTTTTCGAAATGGCCTCTTCGGGGGCATTGATCATGAACCGTTTTTCCATAGGCAAAGAGGGGACGGCCCAAGTCATCCAGAGCAGGAAGCTTGCCCAAGAGGAGATAGTTGACGACGGTTCCGACAAAGTTGACGGGGTTGGGCGGACAGCCAGCGATATTGACGGTCTTTATCCCAATCGCATCGCCGACTCCCTTGTAGCCGCCCGGATTCGGAGCAGCTGCTTGGACTCCGCCATAGCAAGCACAGGCACCTATCGCGATCGTGGCCGCGGCCTGCTTGCAGACGTCGTTGGCAATTTCCAGGAAGGTGCGACCGCCGATCTTGCCATAGGCCCCATTGTATTTGGTGGCCACGGCACCCTCCACCACGCAGATGAATTTCCCCTTGTTTTTCTTGACAGATGCGTGCAGGGCATCTTCTGCCTGTTGGCCGGCAGCGGCCATGACCGTCTCATGATACTCCATGGATATGATCTCTAAGACCAGCTGATCGATCCAGGGGTACATGGTCCGCAGGGTTGCCTCGGAGCAACCGGTACATTCAGCAAAGTGGAGCCAAACCACCGGCGGGCGTTGCTTGGGAGCGGCAAAGACCTCAGCCACCTTGGGCACCCATGCCGCGCTCAGACCCATGGTCGCTGTCAGAGCGGTACAAAATTTCATGAAGTCTCGGCGTGAGACCCCATTGTCCGACAGCCTCCCGTAAAACTCCTTTTCTTCTTTTCTCATCGCGTCCTCCAGTTAAGCACCTTGGGTTTCTTGGTTATAGCCATTAAGACAATTAATGTTTGTAGGGGTTAGACCGATTTAAAAGTCGATTGCTACCAAATCGATTATTCCCCGTCTTTAGACTCAGGTTTCTTTATCCGCGCTTTGGAGCTGCGCACTTTTGCGTCAGGATGTATGAAGCACTAAGTGTGTAGAAACGAGATCCAAAAAGCCGCACTTACCTCTCAGTCAGAGCTCTTGCCATGCTCTGCAAGATCCTCGACCATGTGAGGACTGGTCGCGGTCTTCTCCCTCTTCGATACCACAGATTTTGGTCTGCGAGTCCCCTAGGTGGGCGGGGGCAGCGTTCTCTTCTCCCCAGATAATTGAAACCTTCCTGGCCAAAACTCTGGGGCGATGTCGCTTTTTGTTAATGGAATGTGAAATTATTAACAATATATGCTATTAAAAAAATAGGCTTTTCCTATATTAAGACTGCAGTTATTATACTTCGCCCATACTCTTTGTCAAGGACGTTTTCCCTCGAAAATCTGCGGCCCTCTAAGGCCCATAAACTTAGGCATCGAACGTCTAAGGAGACCTCAATCACCGGGTATCGTGGATTTTTACGAAGATTGCCAGAATGCCACGTGCTTTGTACGGGGATGAATGGCACCCCTTAGTCCCCTCTCCCCTGGGGGAGAGGGTTAGGGTGAGGGGGAGGAGATTTTTTTAAAGATTTTGGAAGCTCCGACCTTTGGTCGGAGAGATTTACTCCTCAAGACTTTTTTTCACTATGGCAGCAGTGGCCTCTTCCAGCTTCTGGTCGATGTTGTGGAAAATTTGTATGAGTTGCCGGGCGCGCGGTGTAATTTTCATGCCGCGCTTGCCGGGTTGGCTCTCCGCCAGAGCTTCACCGAGACGCTCCTCCGAAGCCCTCAGCTTTCCCCAGGCGGCCCGATAGGAAATACCGCACACACGAGCCGCTTCCCGCAGCGACCCCCGTTTGTCAATGGCCTCCAGCAACATACACCGTCCCTTACCGAGCACCAATCCACCATCCTTTTCCAGCCACCACTTCACTTTGAGGTCCATGTTAAACTCCCAATTAAGGGATTGAGAAATTGAGGGATTAGGGAATTAAGGAATTTTCTGACAAGGCTCAATCCACTATTCTTTATTGTGTAACTTATTGATCACCCTATGCGCAATCACTAAATGAAAGAATCCAGGAGCCAGGAGGCGTAAGGCACAGGGCACAAGGCATAAGGCAAAAAAACAAAATCTCAAGGTTTCAGGTGTCAGGTGTCAGTAGACTAGCATGGAGCATGGAGCATAGAGCATGGAGTAAAAAACAAGAGGTCAGAAGTCAGAGGTCAGTAGACAGAATAGACGTTGGAGGTTTGAGGTTAGAGGTTTGAGGCAAAAAATAAAGACATAAAAAGAAGAACTCTATTGCCTCCAACCTAAAGCGAAGATGAGCTAGCCGAACCTGAGCGCTCCTCCAACCTCCAAACTTATTCCTTATGCATTCCGAAATCCGAAATCCACAATTCCCTGGTTGACAGTCCACAGAAAACCAACTACAATTTCTTGTCTCCAAATAATCTATTTTATTACTAAATTTCTTATTTCACCACAGGAGATTATCTAGATGTTTGGAATTGGCATGCCGGAGCTTCTCCTGCTTTTGGCCATAGCACTCATCGTTGTCGGGCCTAAGAAACTTCCAGAGTTGGCAAAGGCTTTGGGCCGAGGGATCGCTGAATTCAAAAAAGCCACCAACGAACTCAAGGAAAGCCTGGATACGAGCACCGATTTTTCCGAGCTGAAGCAAAGTTTTGACGACATCCAGGAAACGGTGGTCGACGCCACTCTTCCTTCAACCCCGACCGAGGAGGCAACCACTGAAGAAATAGCAACCGAAACCACTCCTTCGGATCAAGAAAACGAAGGCGATATTGAGCCAACGAGCGTCAGCAGTGATGACGTGGAAGAGCCGGAAACTACCCCTCCCTCACCCGCGGCCCCGGAGAAATCCTCCCATGGCGACAAATGACAATGATAGCGGATCCAAGATGCCTTTTACCGAGCATCTGGAAGAACTGCGCCACCGGCTCATCATCTGCTTTGTAGCCGTTGGAGTCGGTTTCGTCATTTGCTACTTCTTCGCCAAACAACTATTTGAGATCTTAATGCGACCGCTCATCCAGGTGATGCCGCCTGGTGAAGGGTTAATTTTTACTGCCCTCCCTGAGGCCTTCATCACCTATCTAAAGGTTGCCCTGCTCGCCGGCATCGGACTTGCCTCGCCGGTAATCATTTACCAGTTCTGGCGTTTCATCGCTCCCGGTCTCTACCAACGGGAACAGCGGGCCATGTTCCCTATTGTCCTGTTTTCCACGGTTTTTTTCGTTGGTGGAGCTTTGTTTGGCTACTTCGTAGTGTTCCCTTTCGGTTTCAAGTTCTTCATCGGCTTTGCCAGCGACAGCATCCGGGCCTTACCCAGCATCCGAGAATATCTAAAGTTCGCTACCAAACTTCTTTTCGCCTTTGGCATCATTTTCGAATTGCCACTGTTCTCTTATTTTCTTGCCAGGCTTGGTCTGGTCAACGCAGAGATGCTCCGTAGCAAGCAGAAATACGCCCTCCTCATCATCTTTATGCTTGCTGCCATCCTGACGCCCCCGGATGTTGTTACCCAGGTGATGATGGCAGGCCCCTTACTCCTCCTTTACGAAATGAGTATCTGGATCGCCAAGATCTTTGGCAGGAAACCCCTGGATGTGGAAGAGGAAGAAGAGGTATCGGCGTAATCGCAGAGCGCAAAGCGCAGAGCGCATAGCGTATAGAGCGTGAGGCAAGCGAAGCGGGGACGCGGCGACACGGTGACACGGCGAAGTAGGAAGTAAGAGGTTCGAAGCTTTTTGTCAGTTGTCCGTTGTCAGTGGTCCGTTGCATGAAAAGCATAGAGCATTGGGTTGGAGGTTGGAGGAGCGCTCAGGTTCGGCTAGCTCACCTTCGCTTTAGGTTGGAGGCAATAGATTTCTTCTTTTTATATCTTTATTTTTTGCCTCAAACCTCTAACCTCCAACCTCGAACGTCTTCTCTGTTTACTGACCTCTGACTTCTGACCTCTGACCTCTTATTTTTTTACTCCATGCTCCATGCTCTATGCCCTCTGCTTATATCGCTTGACAAAACTTTCACATACTGCTATAGACCATGACTTGTGGAACTTTAGATTGAGCCCAATCATAGTGAGCGGGCTAAATCTTCGTTGGAACTTGAATGGTTTTGTTGCTGTCAGTATGAGGAGAAAGGGGGTGTAACTTTACCATGGGTAAACGTTTCCTTGTGGTTTTTGCGGTAGCGGTATTGATGGGTGCGGTGGTCCTCCTCGGCTTGAGCGGTGCGGCGCAAGAGGTTCCAGACACCTTTGTTATCAAATCAAAGCTTTGGAAGGAACACACCAAGAGCGGGGTAACCCTTACACACAAAAAGCACTCGACGGAATACGGGGCAAAATGCGCGGACTGTCATCACGTGATCAAAGATGGCAAAAACGTCTGGAAAGAAGGAGATAAAGTCCAGAAGTGCATGGAATGCCATAACGAACCTACGATCACAGGTGAAAAGAAACTCTCCAAGGACAAGCAGGCGCTCAATTTGAAGCTCGCCTATCACAACAATTGCCAGGGATGTCACAAGAAACTGAAAAAGAAAGACAAAGAAAAATATAAGAATATTCCAACTACGTGCATCAAGTGTCATCCAAAGAAAGAGAAATAACTCCGAGGTGGCGACGTTTCTGACCACACCTGGTCAGACGCCCCCTTGAATGATCTAAGCAAAATGAGCATAAAAAAGCCGGAGTCCGATAGAGGATTCCGGCTTTTCTTTCCTTAGCACTGGGGATTCTAGTATCCCAGTCTAGCCTTTCAAGCGAAGTACAAACTGTATTCATCCCACCTAAAACTCGAAATTGGTCCTTCGGACTCCCCACCCTGCGGGCGGGTCCCCAGTTTCGAAGCACGAAGCACGAAACAAATTCGAAGCACTAATTTACCAATGTTCAAAACAATGCTGTTCAAACACCTAGCACGGAGTTTTGGTCATTGGGATTTCGAAACTAGGGACCCGCCCCGAAGGGGTGGGACTGAGTTCCCGGAACGGGACGAAGAAAATTTAGAAATTGTTTCGGATTTCGAAATTCGGATTTCGGATTTATGGATAACACTTGGAAAATTCGTGAATGCTCCCGATGGAGTACGGCCTCTTAAACCTGTTAGACTTCCTCAACGGTAATGGCGTCGAACTCACAGACCTCAATACAGCTCTCACAACCCAGACACTCGTCTTCATTTACGGGTTCAGCCTTGCCTTCAACCAATTTGTAAACATCCACGGGACAGACGTCCGCGCATTCCCCATCGCCGGTGCATTTGTCGTTGTCCACAGTTACCTTCCACATGTGGTCGTTTCCTCCTTGTTGGTCACATACGTAACAATCTGAACTGGGCGAGCCCCCTGCTCTTTCAATACTTAGTAGCTATCAGCATTCAGCAAAATATAGTTTAACCTCTCTGGTCGCTGAATAAAATAAAAGGAAGACAACTCACAAAACTTTATTGACCGACGATTTCTTCTTTTAAATTTTAGGCATTTTAGCTCACTTTAGTACATTTTAGACACTTTTTTACTAGCTGAAAGCTGACTGCTGATAGCTGATAGCTTTAAAAAAGCCGGAACTCCCTCTCAGGAACTCCGGCTTTTTGTATTCAATAAGAATCGGAAAAACTCTTCACGAAAATTGCTATACCTCTTCAACTGTGATAGCTTCGGCCTCGCAGACCTCCACGCAGCTTTCACAACCGAGACACTCTTCGGCATTCACCGGATCGGCCTTGCCATCAACCATCTCGAACACATCCACTGGGCAAACGTCCACACATTCCTCGTCGCCATCGCACTTGTCCTTGTCAACTGTTACTTCCCACATTTGCTGGTCACCTCCTTATTCACTTTGACTTAGACGAAATATCAGCTCTGCTGGTTTGCAGAAAATACACACAATTCCATTGTCCTAGACAGGAGCTTGAACAAAGATGAGACTCTGATTGGCTCGAATCAAGGATTGGTGAGAGAGCTGGAACTTCTCTCGCGAGATTTCCGCCCTTGAGATTTTTTGCGAGGATGATTGATGTGTTGGCCGCTAGACCTCTTCTACTGTGATCGCGTCTTCTTCACAGACCTCCACACAGCTCTCACATCCCTCGCAGTCTTCCATATTTACCGGCTCGGCTTTGCCGTCGACCATTTCTAAAACATCCACAGGACAGATATCCACACATTCCTCGTCGCCTGTGCACTTTTCCTTATCTACAGTTACTTGCCACATGGACTGGTCACCTCCTGATGTAGTGGATTCTCCTTACTGTAAGGCGGGCTCTATAATTAGAGTAAATCACTAGTGAAATTAAGATGTTAGGAACAGCAAAAACCTCAGGTTCGTTCACCGGCGCCCAATATATCGTGAAGATTTTCATTTGTCAACCTTTTGTGAAAGAATTTGCAAAAAAAACAAGAGGGTCAGCTGCTAGGTGAAAACAACCTCCTGTTTGCGCAGCGAAGATGTAACATATCAAGTATGTTTGCCAACTCGAAACTTACAGCTGACCGTCCATTGTCAGTCGTCCGTAGTCCGTTGCTCAGATCGTTCAATCCGTTCAAATCGTTGAAACCGTTCAAGTCGTTAAAAGTGCTTGATTCCCTGTCCTGCTTTTCTCGCCTCTCTCGCCTTTCTTGCTGCTCCTTATGCTCTATGCCTACTGACACCTGAAACCTGACACCTGACACCTTGAGACTTTGTGCCTGGTTCCTAGTTCTTAGTGCCTAGTATCCCCGCCCCTACTTCCAATATTGAAGTAATTCGGATACAACTGACTACGGATCCGCCTTCGGCGG
>JASFGC010000069.1:0-12528 GCA_050123975.1 Syntrophobacterales bacterium
TTTGCGGTGCTCGGTTTCAACCTATTCGGTGACGGTCTCCGGGACGCCCTGGATCCACGGTTGAGGGATTAGTACACATGGAAAACAACGGCCTCGTCCTGGAAATTCAACAACTGCAGACATACTTCTATGTTCGAGGGATGGTGGCCAAGGCAGTTGATAAAGTGGACTTGGCCATCGCTTCGGGTCAGACCCTCGGGCTGGTGGGAGAATCTGGGTGCGGCAAGAGTGTAACCGCCCATTCCATCATCGGTCTCATCCCTGATCCACCGGGCAAGGTTGTTGGCGGCAGGATTCTTTTTGAAGGCACCAATCTGCTGGAACTACCTGAGGCCAGAATGCGCAAGATTAGGGGAAACCGGATTTCCATGGTCTTCCAAGAGCCCATGACTTCTCTGAACCCGGTTTATACTGTGGGCGATCAGGTGGCAGAGGTCATAAAGCTCCACCAGCACCTGTCCCGAAGTGAGACCCGCAACCGGGTTGTGGAAATGCTCCAGTTGGTCGGTATCCCGGAGGCAGAGAAATGCAGCGCTTACTATCCTCACCAGATGAGTGGCGGCATGCGGCAGAGGGCGATGATTGCCATGGCTCTGGCTTGCAGTCCCACACTGATGATAGCCGATGAGCCCACAACCGCCTTGGATGTAACCATCCAGGCCCAGATTCTCGCCCTGATGAACAAGCTCAAGGAAGAGACCGGGGCTTCCATCCTTTTCATCACCCACGATCTTGGTGTTATTGCTGAAATGGCTCAGCATGTGGCGGTAATGTACGCCGGAAAAGTCATGGAATACACTGATGTCAAGACCCTCTTCGCTGAGCCCAAGCACCCTTACACCGTAGGATTGTTGCAATCCATCCCCGTTCTCGGTAGGGGGCAGCGGGACCAGAAGCTCAACGCCATCTCCGGTGTGGTGCCATCTTTGCTCAACCTCCCCAGCGGTTGCCTGTTCAGCGACCGTTGCCCAGATGTTTTTTCTGACTGCAGAACCACAGAACCGCGAATGTATCAGGTGGGGAAAAATCACACGGCACGGTGTCTGAAATATGCGTGATTCGCACATAACAAATGGAACCCTGGTTGAATTGCAGGCTTTGGTGAAGCACTTCCCCATTCGAGGTGGAGTCTTCTTGAAGGAGGTTGCAGCGGTCAGGGCTGTAGACGGCGTCAACCTGAGCATACGAGAGGGTGAGACTTTGGGGTTAGTTGGCGAGTCAGGCTGCGGCAAGACCACACTCGGTCGTCTTATTCTGCGCCTGGAGGAACCGACTTCGGGTGAAATCTTATTTCAGGGAGAGAACATCCTCACCTATGACAAAGAGCGTATGCGAAATCTGCGTCGGCGAATGCAGGTTATCTTTCAAGATCCCTTCTCCTCACTGAACCCACGCAAGACAGTCGCGCATATCGTAGGGGAGCCGTTGCTTGTCCACGGTATGAAGAACAGAAGGGAACGGGAAGACAGAGTACTGGAACTGCTTCGAGTGGTTGGTTTGCGGCGAGAGCACATGCGCCGCTATCCGCACCAGTTCTCAGGCGGCCAAAGGCAGAGAATTTGTGTGGCGAGAGCCTTGGCTCTCCACCCCAAACTGGTGATATGCGATGAGGCCGTGTCAGCCCTGGACGTTTCCATTCAAGCCCAGGTGATCAATTTACTCAAGGATTTGCAGCAAGAGTTCGGGCTCACCTACCTCTTTATCTCTCACGATCTGGGAGTGGTTGAGCACGTAAGCGATCGGCTCGCGGTTATGTATCTCGGCAAAATAGTGGAATTAGCTGATAGTGTAGAAATCTATCAGACCCCTCTCCATCCTTATACCCAGGCCCTCCTTTCCGCCTCTCCCATCCCAGATCCCACCCTGAAACGAGACAGGATAATATTGAAAGGTGATGTGCCCAGCCCTATTGATCCCCCTGATGGCTGCCGCTTTCACACCCGCTGCCTGTATGCTGAAGACATCTGTAGCCAACAGGAACCAGAACTCAAAGAAGCAAAGAAAAACCACCTGGCAGCATGCCATTTTGCCGGGTCAGTGGGGGTGAAAGAATGACTGGAGTGATGGGGTAGAGGTTTCAGGTGTCGGGTGTCAGGTGTCAGGGGAGAAGGCAGTGACAACGAATGATTATATGAAGGTATATCTAGAGTGTAAGGGTCGCTACAAAGAATGCATTCGCATGCTGAACGGACTGGAGAAAACACTGGAGCGGAAAATTCCAGAACGAGAGCGGCGATGGCAGGTAACAGAAGGACCGGCTGTGTATGGCTCAAATTATGAACCGCGTCTTCAGGGCTGGCCCATTAATGCAAGATAATGTTTCAGTGTTAAGCTTCTACGCTTTTTCCTGACACCTGAAACCTGACACCTGAAACCTTGGAGCCCGACACCTGAGATCCTAAAAACTGGAGGCTCTTCATTGAAGCCTATATATCTTGATTACAACGCCACTACCCCAATTGATCCGGAAGTTGCCGAGGCCATGCGCCCCTATCTTTTCGAGCATTTCGGCAATCCTTCCAGTTCTCATTGGTACGGCGTTCAGACAAAAAAGGCCGTGGACGAGGCCCGCCGCCAGGTGGCGGATCTGTTGCATTGTAGGCCCGAAGAGGTGGTGTTTACCAGCGGCGGCAGCGAGTCCAACAATTATGCTATTAAGGGCACCGCCTTTGCCAATCGCGACAAAGGGAACCACATCATTAGCTCGGCCATCGAACATCCTGCTGTGCTCGAGGTCTGCAAGTACCTGGCAGAGAACGGTTTCCAGATAACCTACCTGCCGGTGGACGAATTCTGCCTGGTGCATCCACGAGAACTACAAGAAAGTATCACGCCACAAACAATCTTGATTACCATCATGCATGCAAACAACGAGGTGGGTACCATTCAGCCCATAGCGGAAATTGCCCAAATTGCCAAAGAGCACGGCATCGTTTTCCACACCGATGCCGCGCAATCTGTAGGAAAAATACCCACTCGGGTGGACGAGTTGGCGGTGGACCTTCTCACCATTGCCGGCCACAAGCTCTACGCTCCAAAGGGAATTGGAGCTCTGTACGTCCGAGGCGGAATACGATTGGAAAAACTCATTCACGGCGCAGATCATGAGCGAGATCTCCGTGCCGGCACCGAGAATGTGCTCGAGATTGTCGGCTTGGGTCAAGCCTGCAAGATCGCTAAACGTGATCTAGAAAAAAACATGCGCCACATGCAAAAGATGCGAGATCTACTCTACGCAGGTCTCAAGAAACAATGGGGTGAACTAAAACTGAATGGCCACCCTGAAAAACGGTTGCCCAACACTCTGAGCGTGTGCTTTAAGTCCATTGAAGCCAACACCCTTTTAGCGGAAATTGAATCCGTTGCTGCCTCTGCAGGGGCTGCCTGCCACTCAGATTCTGTTCGCCTCTCCTCGGTGCTGGAGGCCATGCACGTGGACCTGGAGTACGCCATGGGCACTGTACGTTTTTCCACCGGCAAGATGACCACAGAGGAGGAGGTAACTCACGCTGCGACCGTCTTCGTTCAGACCGCCCGGCGGTTGCTGGCGGAGAAGTAAAAAATCCGGACCCAAAGGACCCGGCTTTTAACTGCCCCTTGACGCAAAGCGATAAGCGCAGAGCGCAAAGCGTGAGGTAAACAGTAAACGGTGAACGGTAAACCGATCATGCGCTGGCTCCACTCACTCTTTTTTTCGCTATGCGCCATGCGCTATGCTCTATGCGATCTGACTTGGCCCCAAGGATCAGGTTTTCGATGTTGAATAAAAGTGGTAATTTTTTACCCAAATTCTGGCTTTAATTACCTAATTTCTCATAGCTCTCACCACGTCTCAACCATATAACCATACGAAATTCATACACTTATCTTGTCCCGCCAGATTGGCACGATCTTTTAATAGTAATAGCCCTTTGCGTTACCCTGTGATTGCCCCGATGAGGCTGTCCAACCACTGTTTTCCCCTCCCTGGCGGGAAGGGGATATGAGATGAGCGGAAAGGTCAGTTCGTCTATGACGGCGAATTCCCCAGATCGAAGAAAAAAGGGCGATAGACGCTCAGAGAAAGATAGGAGGTCAGGTACGGACAGGAGGAGTGGTATCGACAGAAGAAGCGGTAAAGACAGAAGATCCGGCTGGGGACCAATTCAAGAGCATAGCTATCAAGGAGTTCAAAAAACAACTTCCACTCTTTCCCATTTGCTGGGCCAACCCTTGACCGTAATAACCGGCTACGTCGATCTGCTCTCTGAGAGCACGAATGAGGAGAACACCAAAGAAAAGTTGTCGATAATAAAAGGGCAACTGGACTTGATAAACAAGTATATGGCTGACCTGAGAAACATGAAGGAATATAAGACTATAAATATAGCTGGTGTCACTTTGCTAGACATAAAGCCGACACGAATAATTAAGGATGATTGAATAATATAAGACCCTCATTAGCTTAGCTCCTGCAAAATCTCTTCTCCTCTTGAAAACCATGTCACCATTCCCCAAGGCCGTCATTCCGGACGAGTCCGCCTAAGGCGGACGAGATCCGGAATCCAGTGAAAGCTAAATATAATCAAGTTCTTTCTGGATCCCGGCTCGCGTCCCGCTTTTCGGGACTTGGCCGGGATGACGTACCCAGCATATAGCATCTCTTTAACCACCTTCCGAAACTCCCGTCCCACAGTTTTCCATAGCCCGGATAATTCATCAATCGGCTGCTCCGAGCATGGTCTACTTCTTGCACTTGATTTACCTTGCCCGTCGTTGATTTTTCTACCGAACAGGACATTACATACATGGTTAAACCCAGATCCAACTCAGTTCGCATCCTGGTGGTGGACGATGAGCCAGCAATTCTGTCCCTATACCAGGAAACACTCCAACCCCAGTCCAATCCCAACCACTTTGATCTAACCCTCTGCAGTCAAGCTGAAGAAGCTCTTGATGCATTTCGAGCAGCAATGGATGAGGGAAAGCCCTTTGCAGTAGCTTTTCTCGATTTAAGAATGCCTCCAGGGCCCGATGGAATCTGGCTGGCAGAAAGAATTCGGGCTCTGGACCCTTACACAGAAATAGTACTGGTGACCGGGTATTCAGATACGAGTACCACTCCAGACAAAATAGCCTCACGCGTGCCGCCAACCGACAAGCTCCTCTACTTGCAGAAGCCCTTTCACAACCTCGAGATTCAACACTTTGCTGCGTCCTTGAGCACCAAATGGCTTGGTGAGATAGAACTCAGGAAGATCCGTAACGATTTGGAAGGTCGAATTGAACAGCGAACCATAGAGCTAATCAAACTCAATGAGCAGTTAAAACAAGATATAGCCAGGCGCGAAAGCGCAGAGGCAGAGGTTCAGTCCACCTTAGACAAATTGCGCAGCGCCATGGGCGGGGTGGTCCAAGCCATGGCCTTGACCGTTGAAAGAAGGGACCCGTACACCGCTGGCCACCAGCGACGTGTGGCTGATCTAGCCCGCGCGGTTGCAGCAGAAATGGCTTTGTCGACTCACCAGATAGACGGGATCCGCATGGCAGGATTGATTCACGACTTGGGTAAAATCTGCGTACCTGCTGAAATTCTTAGTAAGCCGGGACAGTTGACCGAGCTTGAGCATACATTGATTCAGGATCATCCCCAGGTGGGATATGAGATTTTAAAAGAAATTGAATTCCCTTGGCCGGTTGCTCAAATTGTGCTTCAACATCATGAGAGGCTTGATGGCTCTGGTTATCCCGTAGGTCTCTCTGGCGATGACATCATAATCGAGGCCAAAACTCTGGCTGTGGCAGACGTAGTAGAGGCAATGGCCTCGCATCGACCCTACCGGCCGACCCTGGGGCGCGACATGGCCTTAGAGGAAATTTCTCAGAACAGGGGAGTACTGTACGATGCAGATGTGGTAGATGCGTGTATGAAGCTTCTTCAAGAGAAAGATTTTCAATTTAGGCAATAGCATAGAGAGCATGGGGCATGGAGCATAGGGCATAGAGGAGAATTGCGGATTTCGGAATTGTCCTCCGGACTCCCACCCTTCGGGCGGGTTCCCAGTTTCGGATTGCGGATTTAAGAACAAGAATCCAGGAGTCAGAATCCAGAAGTCAGCTTGCAGCTGACAGCAGGCAGCAATGATTCTGTATACGAGACTTCTTTTCTCTGCCAGCTGCCAGTTGCCCACTGATGGCTGAAAGCCCCGTCTCGCCGTTTCTCCGTGTCACCGCGTCGGTGCCTCTGTTCCTAGTGCTTAGTTCCTAGTGTTTAGTTGCAGCGGCTGTCTTCTTACTGGACGTGGAACCCCACGAACCACCCCGTTACCTGTCAGACCCTACTGTTTTGCGAAAACAAACCTTTTTTGTTTTAGACAAATACGAGTTGGTGTAAAATGAAAGTGATTGAAGCGATTGTTTGGAGACGTTTCGAGGTTCCCGGTATTGGGAAATCCCGCGGCTTGTAACTTTTTAAATTGTGAGGAGAGAAGATGAGGAGGTCTCGAGAAGACGTTCATCTGGATGTGAAGGCGCTCAAGCTTGGCAGCAAGGTACGTGAACTGAGACAGAAGAAGAATTACACTTTGCAGGACGTGGCCGCCAAAACTGGCTTGTCTAAGCCATTTCTCTCGCAAATTGAAAATGATCATGTGGTTCCACCCGTGGCTACCCTGCTCAAGTTGGCCAGGGCCTTCAGTGTCAGCCTAGCCCACTTCTTTCAGGACGAGGTGGGGAGCGACAAAATTGCCATCACACGACACAATGAACGAATTCGAGTAGAAAAGCGGCCCCACCACCGCAAGGGTGAGGTCAATTATGTCTATGAGGCCCTAGAGACCAAGAAAACCAACAAGCACATGGAACCCTTTTTGGTGGAATTTCCTGTGCAAGATACCAGCGAGATGGTCTTCATGAACCATGACGGGGAGGAATTCTTGCATGTTCTTGAGGGCAAGCTCGAGTTTCGCAGTGTGGACCGGGTGGAGGTGCTTGAATCCGGAGACAGTATTTATTTTGAATCAGACCTCAGTCACAGCTTTCGTTGCCTGGGGGAAAAAGCAGCGAGAGCTATTGTGGTGGTCTGGAGTGACTGAGGTGTCAGGTGTCAGGTGTCAGTTTTGAGGTTTCAGGTGTCGGGTTTCAGGTGTCAGGGAGAAAAAGAGAAAACGCTGAACCTCAATGATCACATTTGAAACTTCCGTCTTTGCTGAAACCTGTCGAAGATACCGTCTGAAGAGACACCGGGGCACACTGCTTGCCGCGCCGAAGCACTTGGAGCGAAGGCGGGAACACTGAAACCTCCGGTAAGGCCATAGAACTCATATGCCATTGGGGTATGGGTTTTGCAATTCACACGAAAGGAGACAAATAAACACGAACAGTCGCTATATTTTTGCCTTTCGGGCTGTGCTCCTCTAGCCCGGATGTTTCATAAATTGCTGTGGCGAGACCACGAAGGTGGGTGTGCCACCGGGCAACCGCAGGGTGTTGGTTTCCGTACCTGAACGGTACGTCGCAGGGGCCGACACCCGAGGACGCCCGGAAGGACATCCATATCCGTGGTCGTAGCAAGTAATTCACGAAATACCCGGGCTAGGCCTTGTGAAGTCCGGTCAGGAGGACGAGGCAAGCATGGTGGAAATACGCTTCCATGGGCGCGGTGGCCAAGGCACGGTCATGGCCACTATTCTGCTGGCAAAGGCCTTTTTCCGGGACGGCTACCATGTGCAGAGTTTTCCCCTCTTTGGGGTTGAACGTCGAGGAGCTCCTGTTGAGGCCTACCTCAGGCTCGACCAAACCGAAATCCTTATAAGAACCAACGTCTACACCCCCGATCATGTGGTTGTCTTAGATCAAACCCTGTTGGAATCCATCGATGTCACCGTAGGTCTGAAAAAGGGTGGTTGGATCCTGCTCAACAGGCCATCTCCTCCGGCCAACTTGGACCCACTCTCGGACTACAGGCTCGCCGTTGTTGACGCCACTCATATCGCCTTGAAAAATCAATTGGGAACGCGCACCCATCCCATTGTCAACACGGCAGTGATGGGAAGTTTGGCTCGCGTCTTGGGCATCCCCAGCATGGCCGCCATCTCGGAGGCCATACGGGAGGAGATCCCTCGTCAGTCAAAAGCTAATATTAAGGCTGCTGAGACAGCATATAAGAATGTTAAGTTGTTGGGAGAGATTGAAGGAAACGCATCATCGAGCACGAGGACTTGAAAAGGAGGTATCCATAAATCCGAAATCCGAATATCGAAACTGGGAACCCACCCGCAGGGTGGGACTCCGAAGGAGAAATCCGAAACAATTTCGAATGTTCAAAATCCAAAATTCAAAACCACATCATTTTACAGAAATAAATATCTCTTGTGGGGTTAAATGTTTCGGTAATTTGAATTTAGAATTTTGAATTTTTTTCGTGCTTCGAATTTCGAAATTCAAAATTTTAAAGATTTTTTCCTGAAGAGTAGATTAAAGCAAGGATAAACGAGGATGGCTACACAACAGGCTCCTACAAACCCTACTCCTTTACTGATTCCCTGTTCTTATCTCACCACTGAAGAAAACAAGACGGGATCGTGGCGATTTCTTCGACCTCAGTACGAGGAAAAAACCTCTCCCTGCAGTGCGGCCTGCCCTGCTGGTGAAGACATCGGACGGGTTGAAATGCTGACGGCTCAGGGATCCTTCAAGGAGGCCTGGGAGACGGTTTTGCTGGAAAACCCTTTCCCCGGTGTCTGCGGGCGTGTTTGCTACCACCCCTGTGAACAGCACTGTAATCGAAGGGAATTTGATGAGCCTGTTGCCATTCACACCCTGGAGCGCTTCCTTGCCGACACCGCCACTCGCTATGAACTACAACCTTCGCTGCAAAAGCTGGAGTCAAAGAAACAGAAAATCGCAGTAGTAGGTTCTGGCCCCAGTGGTCTTGCTGCCGGCTATTTTCTCACCCTCTTGGGGTATCAGGCTGATATCTTCGAAGCGCTGCCCGAGCCCGGGGGTGTGCTCCGATGGGGTATCCCTTTATATCGACTACCGCTCTCCGTCCTGAATCAAGAGATTGCTCAAATCCGTGAGCTCGGTGTCCAGATTCACTGTGACAGATCCATCTCGCAGGACTTCTGGCGAGGTGGAAAGTCCGAGTATGACGCCATTTTTCTCGGCTGTGGGCATTCCCGCAGCCTTCCCCTCAACATTTCTGGCGAGGATCTGACCGGGGTGAAAAATGGTCTTCATTTTTTGGCTGAGATCCGCCGGGGTGAAGTTTCAGCCCTGGAGGGCACCGCGGCAGTTATTGGTGGTGGTAACACCGCCGTGGATACGGCGCGCTCTGCGGCCCGACTCGGTGCCAAAGTAATTCTGATTTATCGCCGCCGCCGTCAGGACATGCCCGCCTTCGCTGAAGAGGTGGAAATGGCGCTGGAAGAAGGAGTGGAGCTTTGGGAACTGCAAGCTCCTGTGAAAATTGCAGCACAGGACGGCGAATTTGTCGTGACCCTGCAGCACATGCAAGTAATAGAAAAAGATAGCACGAGAAAAGCCCGCGTCAAACCAGACTCGAACAAGAAGAAGGAGATTCGTGTCCAACATCTGTTCAAAGCCATAGGTGCTGAGGCTGGCGAGACATGGTACGAGCCGCCCAAGAAAATTAAAGGTGTGCTGCGGTTGAGCAACTGCGTCCTCCTCCAAAAGAGCAGGGAACCTACCCTGGTCTACGGAGGCGATCTCGTGGCTGACCTCAAGAGTGTGGCTCATGCTGTCGCCTCTGGGAAACAAGCTGCCATTGCCTTAGATATTCTCTTTCATGAAGGGCTGGATGCGGTCCGGCCCAGGCTCCAGACTTGTCTGGTGGGTGAGGGCCCATCGATTTCATTAGAAACGTATATGGGTGGTCCACGATCTCAGCGCAACCAGAAGATCGTTCGCTACCATGACCTCAATACTGATTATTTCCAGTTCGCGCCCATGATGACCCAGCCCCGCCTCTTGCGTGAGGAACGCTTCCAGTCTTTTGCAGAAATCAATCTCAAGATTGGTGCTAGCCTGGCCATTCGAGAAGCTGAACGCTGCTTCAACTGTGGCCTGTGCAACCAGTGCGACAACTGTCAACTTTTCTGTCCAGAAATCGCGGTGATTCGCGACAATAACCCCCGTGGTCGTCATATCAATTATGACTACTGTAAGGGCTGTGGACTCTGCGTGGTGGAATGCCCCCGTAATGCCATGATTTTGGAGGAGGAACTCCTATGCGACAGGTCTTAGAGGGAAGCCATGCTGTTTCAGAAGCGGTGCGCTTGGCCAGGGCTCAGGTGATCTCCGCTTACCCTATAACTCCTCAGACTCACATAGTCGAGCAATTGTCAGAGTACTGTGCCAACGGCACCCTGGATGCCCGCTTTCTTCGGGTGGAGAGTGAGCATTCAGCCCTGGCTGCCCTGATTGGTGCCGCTAGCAGCGGGGTAAGGACATTTACCGCCACCTCTTCCCAAGGACTCGCCTTGATGCACGAGCTCCTTCACTGGGCCTCCGGAGCCAGACTCCCTATTGTCATGGCGCAAGTGAATCGGGCTATGGCTCCCGGCTGGAACATCTGGGCCGACCAGACTGACAGTCTGTCACAGCGTGATACAGGTTGGGTTCAGTTTTACTGCGAAAACGGTCAAGAGGTATTGGACACCACCATCCAGGCCTTTAGGTTGGCAGAATGGGTAAATTTACCGGTCATGGTGAACCTGGACGCATTTTTTCTCTCTCACACCTATGAGCCTGTGGATGTCCCGGAGCAGAAAGCCGTGGACAAGTTCTTGCCATCCTACAAACCCAGGTTTCAACTGGATCTGGCAAATCCCTGTGCCTTCAACCAATTGGCCCCTCCCAACATTTACATGGAAATGCGCCATAACATCCAAATGGCCATGGATGAGACCTTCACCTTTTTTGAGCAGATGGAAGAGGAATTCGAAAGTATCTTGGGTCGGCGTCACGGTGCGCTGGAAGCGATTCAATGCGATGATGCAGAGGTCATTTTGATTACTTCCGGGACAGTGACCAGCACAAGCCGGCAGGTTGTGGCAGAGCTTCGGGAGAAAGGTGAAAAAGTTGGACTTCTCAAGGTCAAGCTCTTTCGTCCCTTTCCGGTGAATCTGCTTCGGGAAATCGCCAAATCCGCTAGCAAAGTTGCCGTCATTGACCGTAATTTTTCCTTCGGCGCCAGCGGCATTTTTGCTCAGGAAGTAAAGGCAGCTTTGTGTAATTTCCCCGGACACCCTCCAGTCTATGGGTATGTTGCCGGGCTGGGTGGTCGGGATATCACCACGGAGGTTATCGAAGAGATCTATTGGCTCACCAAGAATAGTACGGCTCCCGAAAATGAGAGCTCGTGGGTGGGACTTCGTGAGGTGGATGATGCAGTTGGACAATCTTAATCGCGAACACATGTGTTCAGGACATGTTGGCTGCCCCGGCTGCGGCGCTGCTATTGCTATGCGGTTTCTTCTCAAAGCCCTCGGAGAGAAAACGATTATGATCATTCCAGCCTGCTGTTGGTCCATTATTGCCGGCCCATATCCCCAATCGACTTTAAAGATACCGGTCCTTCATTCGGCCTTTGAAACAGGGGGGGCTATGGCCAGTGGCGTCCGGGCGGCTTATGACATAAAAGGAGATACCGAGACCACGGTGGTAACCTGGGCCGGAGATGGCGGCACCTTCGACATTGGTTTCCAGGCCTTAAGTGGAGCCGTTGAACGCAACGAAAACTTCATTTACGTGTGCTATGACAATGAAGCCTACATGAATACCGGGGTACAACGGAGTTCCTCCACCCCGTATGGTGCCTGGACTACCACCACCCCCGGCCAGCATTGGAAAAGATTGCGCAAGAAAAACATTGTCGAAGCCCTCGTTGCTCACCGTATTCCTTATGCGGCCACTGCCAGCATTGCCTTCCCGGAAGACCTTATGCGTAAAGCAAAGAAGGCCAAAGACATGGCAGGATCAAGATTTCTTCACATTTTTTCAAGCTGTCCTACTGGTTGGGGCATGCCTTCTGAGATGTCAGTCAAGATTGCCAGGATGGCTGTGCAGACGACTATCTTTCCCCTCTACGAAGTCGAAGACGGTCTCCGCTACACCATCAACTACACCCCGAAGGGTTATCTGGTGAACGAGTACTTTAGGCTTCAAGGGCGGTTCAAACATCTGACTGAGGAGGATCTTGACTCTATTCAGGAAATGGTTGACGAAGACTGGAACCTGTTGCTCCGAAAAGCAGGAGTTTCGCTGAAAACCAGTTAAACGGTTATCAATCTTTTGTTGTGGGCTAGGCTTACAGGTGCCAAAGAAAGTTGCTCACAATTAAGAATTACGTTAGCATTGCTGTGAGTCCGCCTTCGGCGGATTCGAAATGTAAGGAAGTGATTCCATTTTATTGTAGTTCGCTCGCTCACCCCGTCCGCCTCAGGCGGATTACGGGGAATGCGCTCGCCCTGTTGAATTTCTCAAAAGGAACCCTATTCAACAGGGCGAGCTGGAGCATTTTCAATG
>JASFGC010000070.1:0-12454 GCA_050123975.1 Syntrophobacterales bacterium
CGTTGATCCCATCGTTTTCATTGATATATTGTTCGGCATCTTTGCACGCCTGGGCGTAATCCTTGCCCACCGCCGACGTGGGGCCAGTGATGTCGAAGATGCCACCGATCTTGATGGGTTCTGCTTCTTTCTTGGCGCAACCCCAAAATGTTAGTCCGGCTACGAGCAACAGTATGCAGAACCAGTGGTACGTCTTTACCCTTCTCATTATTTCCCTCCCCCTTTATCTGTAAGTGTCAGTTGAAGTCCACCTTGAAGTGGCGTCACTCTATTTACGATTTTGCTCCCGCGGAGGGTTTTGTTTGCGTCCTCTATCACCTCCTTTCGCAAAATTTCAAAGCGAGTCATCTTCTCACACTAATACGAAAAAGGCCACAGTTTCCAGTAGGCGCGGATGGTGTGCCAGCGAGCAGCAAGCCCATCTGGTTCGAAAATGAGAAAGAGAATTATCACTAGGCCGAATACCAGTTCCCGCAGGGTTCCAAAAATAGCAAAAATGTTTGGATAAATATTGCTTAGTATCTCGGTAGGAATCCGAAGCACTTCAGGTAGTAATACCATAAAGATCGTGCCGAAGATACCCCCTAACACATGGCCCAAACCGCCGATGATCACCATGGCCAAATATTGAATGGAAAGCCACATGGTGAAGTGCTCATCACTGACCACCAAGTTGTAGTGAGCGAACAACCCGCCGGCTATACCCACGTAAAAAGAACTGATGCCAAAGGCCAGGAGTCGGTATTTGAACAAATTGACCCCCATGATCTCAGCGGAAAGATAGCGGTCGCGAACAGCCACCATGGCACGACCGGTCCTGGTCCGCAGGAGGTTTTTCAGAAAAACGGTTGAGATGATGGTCAGGACCAGAATTAAGTAGTAGTAATGCAGGTCAGTGTCTAAAACAAAACCAAAGAAACTGGGGCGGTCCACGTTCAAACCGCCGCTGCCGCCGGTGAGAGAAGTCCAGTTGCGCATGGCGTAGCCAATAATAAACTGGGCTGCCATGGTAGCGATGGCCAGATAGAGCCCACGCAACCGCAGAGAAGGCACTCCGAAAATCATTCCCACTCCCGCCGTTACCAAGCCTGCAGCTGGAAGTGACAGCCAGAAAGGCCATCCTGCTTTCATAAAAAGGATTCCTGAGGTGTAAGCACCGACTCCCATAAAAGCGCCATGTCCCAGGGAAATCTGGCCGGTGAAACCGGTGAGGAGATTAAGGCCGTGAGCGCCAATAATATAGATGCCAATCATGTTGGCCATATGCTGTACGCTGAAGCCAAAGACTCCGCTCAGCGTAGGAGCAACAAAGGGGAATCCTGCAAAGAGAAAAAGCAGGAAGGCCCACATCCAGCACTTGAGCCAGACGGTTTGGAAGATCTTCTCGTCGTCTTGGTAGGTACTATGAAATAAACCTGTGGGCATCGAATTCGCGACCTTGCGCATAGAGCATAGCGCATAGCGAAAAAGGGAATAAGCTATTTTCCAATCGCTCTGCGCTTTGCGCTCTGCTTCTTTTATACTCTCTCAATTTCCACCGTCCCAAAAAGGCCGTAGGGCTTGATCATCAGAATCACCACCAGAACCACAAAGGGTGCCACCTCCTTGACCCCACCGCCGAAGTAGATATCAAGGTATCCACCCATAAGATTTTCCAGTATGCCAATGGCCAGCCCACCGATAATTGCCCCAACAATACTATCGAGACCTCCAAGAATAACCGCTGGAAATACTTTGAGGCCGAAATCGGCCAGAGTTATGTTGATACCATTGATGTTGCCTATGAGAATGCCGCCCACCGCCGAGACTGCCGCAGCAATACACCATGATATAGCGAAAATCCGTTTAACGCTGATTCCCATGGATTGAGCAACTTGCTGGTCATCTGCAGTGGCACGCATAGCAATTCCTGCCCGAGAGTATTTGAAGAAGGCGGCAAAACCGACCATAAAAAGCAGGGCAAACCCGAAAGTCCAGAGGTACACTTCAGATACTACAATACCTTGAAATCGTAAGGGTTCCTGGGGAAAGATCTGAGGAAACACTTTTATCTGGGTTCCCCAAAAAAGGGTAACGATGCTCTTGAGCACGGTAGCCAGTCCAATGGTCACCATGATTACCGTGATAATGGGCTCCCCGATCAGCGGTCTGAGCATCAACCGCTCTAACACCAGTCCGAGAACCACGGAAAAGGCCATGGTGATGAGAAAGGCCCATACAAAAGGAATCTGCATATCCACCACCACCCAGAGACAAAAGTATGCTCCTATGAGAACAAACTCGCCCTGGGCGAAGTTGATTACGCTGGTGGCCTTGTAGATTAGTACGAACCCCAGAGCCACCAGGGCGTAGACGCTGCCAACAACCAAACCGGTGACTACAAGCTGACTAAAATGGAGGAATCCCGGACTCATCTATATACTCCGTCATGGTGAACGATAAATCGTTGAAACCGTTAAAGTCGTGTCTCTCAGGTTATAGGTAATGGGTTATAGGTGATAGGTCGTTACCCATAACCCATTGCCCATCACCAATAACCTAAGAATCCTTTCTCGCTTTTCTCGCTTTATCTCAATGCTCTATGCCCTATTTTCCCAAAATCCTCTTCCACCAGGAAACCCGTTCTGTTGCCGCATACTCCTCTGGAGATCTTACGGTGCGTACCTGTAGGGTGGTTCTCAAGGTGGTGGTTTTGCCATCCTGATAGCGGATCACCGATTCGATGTCTAAGCTTTCTCGCTCGCTGTAAAGACCTGCGATCTCCTTGGCATACTTCTCATTGATGAACTTGCGCCGCACCTTCTTGGTCCGAGTGAGTTCTTCATCATCCGGATCAAGCTCTTTATACAAGAGGAGAAACTTTGCAATTCTAGCCCCTTGCGGCAGGCTGCGGTTGACCCGAACCACTTCCCCCTCAATCAGGTCATACACCTCCTCCTTGCCAGCCAGATCAGTGTAGGTGGTGTACCCTATGCGGCGATCCTCAGCCCATTTGCCCGTATGCTTAAAGTCTATGCAGATCATGGCAGTTACGTATGGCTGCTGATGACCCAGCACCACAGCCTCAACAATGTACGGACAGAACTTCAACTTGTTCTCGATGTACATGGGAGAAAACTGGGTCGCGTCTTCGAGACGCATGAGGTCAGAGATACGATCAATGCAGATCAGATGGCCGGCCTCATTTATGTAGCCTGCATCACCCGAGTGTAACCAGCCATCTCTGAGAGTCTCCTTGGTGGCCTCTTCATTCTTATGGTAACCCTGAAAAAGAGCCGGGCTTCGAGAAACGATCTCACCTACCCCTGATGGGTCAGGGTTGTGGATCAGGATTTCAGTCTCCGGTATTGGTTTTCCCACGCTGTCGAAGTCAATGTCACCATCACGATGAATGCAGGATATTCCTGAGATCTCGGTTTGACCGTAGATCTGTTTCAGATTCACTCCCAAGGCATGAAAAAAACGAAACACATCTGGTCCCAGCGCGGCGCCACCGGTGGAAGCACTACGCAACTGGGCAAAGCCGAGACGATCCTTGAGCGCCCGGAATGTCAACAGGTACATGAGGCCGTACAGCAGACGCCAGCTAAAGGGGGGCTTCTGTTTGGCAAATTTGAAGTCGGCCATGCGGTAACCAACGGGCATAGCTAAGTTGTAGACAACTCGCTTGAGCCAACTGGCATCCAGGTGTTTGACCATTACCGACCTGGAGAGTCCCTCCCAGACCCGCGGCGGCGAAAACATCACGTGAGGACCTATTTCATACAAATCTTCCGTGGCGGTTTCCGGTTCCTCAGGAAAGTTCACGGTGAAGCCAATGGCCAGGGCACTGGAGACCGCCATCATTTGTTCGCCAATCCAGGGCAAAGGAAGGAAAGAAACGAATTCGTCACTTTCATATTTCGGATCCACCCCGTGCAGATTGAGAGCCATTTTTAGCATGTTGCGGTGAGTAAGCAAGGAACCCTTGGGAAAACCGGTGGTACCCGAGGTATAGGAGATCAGGGCTATATCGGTATCTGCCAATGTTTGAAGGACCTCTTCGAACTCTCCCGGGTGTTCACGCTCATATTTCCTGCCGATCTCTTCAACCTCCCCGAAGTAAATTAATTCTTCGTCCTCATAGTGACGCATGCCCTTGTGATCCGTGTAAACGATCCTCTCCAGCAAGGGCAGTTCTGCCTTCATCTCGAGAATCTTGTCCACCTGTTCCTGGTCTTCTGCCACGACAACCCGAGCCTCGGAGTGGTTAATAATGTAAGCCACCTCTGTGAGGATGGAGTCCTGGTAGATTCCTAAAGGAACGGCACCAAGGGATTGGGTGGCCAGTTCTGCATAAAGCCATTCGGGGCGATTATCCCCAATAACGGCTAGTTTATCGTTTTTCCTTAATCCCAAAGCCTTGAGGCCTAAGGCAAATCTTTTCACATGATCGTAATAGCTTTGCCAGTCCACCGCTTGCCAGATGCCGTACTCCTTCTCCCGCAAAGCCACCCGACGGTCACCGTAACGAAGCGCATTGCGTTGCAGCAAAAGGGGAAGTGGTTTACCCTCAATATCCTTTGTTGTGGGGTCCAATCAGCTTGCTCCCGATGATCTACTAGCTCGGATATTTCATGAAAATGCTCTAGCGAGCGTATCCCCCCAGTCCGCCCGAGGCGGACCGGGTTAGCGAGCGCACTACTATAAAATGGTTTGAGTACCTCACATTTCGAAGATTCCCTGTTCCGCTTTAGTCCCGCTAAAGCGGAACAGGGAGCTTCAATTGCTGCCGCGAGACCACGAAACTGGGAACCCGCTTGCGGGACTGAGCGGAGCGCAGCGAGCGAGAATTAGATGGGCGGGCGACCCGGAAACCGCAGGGTGTTGGTGCCGAGGCGTACCTGAACGGTACGTCGCAGGGACCGACATCCGAGGAAGCCAGGAAGGACGGCCATATCCGTGGTCGCAGCAAGTGATTCATGAGATATCCGGGCTAAAATCCCAGTTTGGAAAAAGCGGCGTCAGAGCCTCCCAAGTAGGCATTGATCACATGTTCATTATGCTGGATCTCTTGCGGTTGCCCTTCGGCAATCTTGGTACCAAAGTCCAGTACGAACACGCGATCAGAGATATCCATCACCACACCCATATCGTGCTCAATGAGAACTATGGCCACTCTCCGTTCCTCGTTTATGTCCAGGATGAAGCGTGCCATGTCCTCTGTTTCCTCCAAATTCATCCCTGCCATGGGCTCGTCCAAGAGGAGGATTTTGGGCTGCATTGCCAAAGCCCGGGCCAGTTCTACTCGTTTCTGCAACCCATATGGCAAGGTGCCTACGATTTTTTTCCGAATCGCTTGAATCTCCAGAAGATCAACAATGCGCTCCTCAATCTCCCGGCGGAGTTTTACTTCCTCGTTGCGGGCTTTGCCCCAGTAAAAACCGCCGCTGAGAAAACCAGATCGCAAGTGGACGTGTGCACCGAGCTTTATATTATCCAGCACCGTCATTCCCTGAAACAGTTCGATATTCTGAAAGGTTCGGGCTATTCCCAGTTCTGCCACTCTATGTGAAGCCAACTGAGTGATATCTTGGTCTTCAAATAGGATTTTCCCTTTGTCTGGATGGTAGAATCTGCAGATACAGTTCAAGATGCAAGTTTTGCCGGCGCCATTGGGTCCTATGATGGCGAAAATTTCACCGGGATCCACCGCCAGACTGATACCGTTGAGAGCAGTCAAGCCACCGAAGCTTAAATGCAGGTCCTGAACTTCTAACTGAGTCATGGTATCCGCTTCCATTTTGGCCACATCAAAACGCAGCCTCTTGACGGGTAGTCAGCCTGTTGTGGGGGTTTGGGTCAGTGCTATAATGGACACCGTAACAATGGACATCAATGTTCCGGCGCAGGTACTCGGGGACCCGCGCGTATAGGTCCCCTCCCGACTGAAAACATCGGGTAATGATCAGCCTCAGTTGACCTCATGATTTGTATGAAACAGGCAACAACGTGGATCTCTCTCTGAGGGTCCCTATTATTTCGTCAATTTAGCCACCTTTGTCAAGTCATATCAAAAACCGAATCCTGGGAATAGTCCTACGGTCTAGTTTACTCTTGACAATCTCAAAAATGGGGGGATACCATTCGTGGAAAATAAAGAACCGGAGTAATGGAGTGGTGGAGTAATGGAGTAATGAAAAGAATCATTCAAGTTGAAATTAGAGTTTTCGTTTTTCCCAACACTCCAATACTCCAATATTCCAGCACTCCAAAACGGCTCGCACTCTTAACCCGCAAAGCCATGCAACTTGGATTTGGCTCTGTGGATTGGGTTTGCTAGGATTGAATCAATGACAGAGTCAGTTTCTGAGATGTCGCCTGCCTGGTACGCTATCTACGCCCAGGTCCGCCACGAAAGCAAGGTATATGCTCGCTTGTTGGCCAAATCCTTCGAGTGCCTCCTACCGCAAATAGAGCGTTGGAGTCGGCGCCGAGACCGACGCAAGAAAATTCAGGTACCCATTTTCCCCGGATATCTCTTTGTTCACACAGTACTCGATAATTACCAACAGGTTAAAATCTTGCAGACAGCCGGCGTCGTGCGCATAGTGCGAACCAAAGACGGCCCCATTCCGGTACCTGATAGTCAGATGAACAGTTTGATAACGCTTCTTGGCAATGCCAGCGTTCTCACCACCCACCCCTATCTAACCGAAGGCATGCGAGTCAAGATTGTCAATGGTCCCCTGTACGGTTGTGAAGGTATTTTAGTGCGCAAGAAAAACGAGAAGGCACGACTGGTGGTGGCCATAGATATCATCCAGCAGGCGGTTTCGGTAGAACTCAGCGAAGAAGACGTCGAGCCCATATCGCTGTAGGGCGCAAAGCGCTAAGCGCAGAGCGCAGAGCGAAAACTGTCAATGTCCTCACCTTCCTTATCTGTACGCTATGCTCTATGCGCCATGAGGGTGGTTTAAAGACGGGTCTTGGGGGCCGGACTCCTCACTGGGGGATTGATATTCTGCTATTTTTCTGCGGGCCACCGGGTGCTGTCGATTCTGAAAGAGAATCTCCTGGTAGGCGTGTCGGGCAAGATCGCTCTGCCCCATCTCTTCCAAAATTCTGGCCCGGTTTAGGAGGGCTGCCTCATTTTTTGGCTCCAAACCGAGACTTTGATCAAAGTAGTGAAAGGCCATCTCTAAATTCCGAACGTTCTTACCGTGGGTGTGAAGCCAACCGAGTATATTGTAGATAACCGGCTTATACTCCACCACCTCTAGAGCTTGCTGGCCGATCTCCAAGGCTTTGAGGTCGATGTCTTCCTGGTTATTTGAGTTTAACATAGAGATATAACTACGCAAAAGAACAATAAAAACCCACGGCTCTGGCATGGCGTCTCGAACGCTGCTCTCCATCTTTTCCATGAGACCTTCCTGGAACGATACAGGCATTGAATCCATGATCTCGAAGTTAACAAATGAGGTCACCTCGTACACTGGTATCTTTTGACCCAGTCCCTTGAAAACCAAACTCTTCGGGTTACTGAAGGCCACATTTAATTGACTGTTCTGCTGGCATCTCTTGTAGAGGCTGGCGCCTACCATGATCTGGTAAACGTTGCCCTCCCGTGAGGCGGATTCGATGCGCTTGGTCAGGTTAATGGCGTACCCTTCAATATTGGGCTCCGCCTTGCCCACCTTCACCCGCCACGGTCTAACATCCTTAATCACTTTGCCACAATTGACGCCCACGCCGATACGTGAGACCAACCTCTGTTCACTGAGCACTCGTTGATTAAAATTTGAGGACAACCAGGCAAGTTTGATTTTCGTAGCGATCAGCAGGGCGTTACGGATGTCGAAATCCATGTTTTCAGAATAGAGAAAAACTCTCAGTTCATCGCCGGAAATTGTCCATTCCGAATCAATGCCATTCCCTTGGTAGCCGAAGTATTCCAGGTGGTGGGATACGACTTCAAACATGGTGTCCTGGAAATCACCCAGCATGTCGTCGTATTCTTGAAGAGTCAGGTTCTTGGCCAACTCCGTGGAATTCATGAGGTCGGCAAACAGGATGGTGGCGTTGCTTTCTTTCATAGGCTACAGCTCTAAGTCAATTGTGCTTTCTCTGATGAAATTCTTCATTTGCTGAATTTCCTTTGCAAACCCCTCTACCTCCTTTACCATCCTGTCAATTTCGGCCTTACCGTCTTGGACCGCTTTCCTCACAGCATCATGGGAAGAATTGAATTTGACATTGGTATCATCGAGCGCGGCTTGCAGCGGTCCCACCCTGTCTTCCAACTCTTGTCGAAGCGTTTCACTTTTCTCAATCATCAGGCTCGCTTTTTTGGATAGCTCATTAACCTTGCCCGCCAAAGGCTTCGTCTTTTCAAAAAGCATTTCAGTCACTGCGTTGGCCTTGTCCTCCAGGTTTGTGAACACCTCCGCCTGATTGTTCTGAAGGGTGACAATATTTTTCTCCAGCTCTGTCAATCTTTTCCTGGTCCTATGCTGAGCGGCGATCTCGTAGAGCAAGAGCAGAAAAACAATAATCCCCAGGCCAAGGTCAATATAAAGCCCACCCGTAGGCAATTCACTAAGTGTCATTTAAGCACCTATTCCTCTCTGGCCAACGAATTACCAGTGCATATCATTTTCTGAATTACCAACAGCCAAAGCATACGCAGATTCTCCAACTGCACGGAAAAAATACATTCAATAAACGTGCCAGCAATCTGAGGCAGTAATCAGCACCGTTGACATTCTCCCGCCGCATCCCACCTTAGGGCGATGGATGCCATAAAAAGCATAATGACTTCTTGCAATGATTTGTCTAGAAGGAGGGTCAACAGGAGAGAACGGCTATTGAGAGAATCCCTCAAAGAGGCTGGGGGCCTCCCGCAACCGCCGTACAACCCGTTCCTTGCCCACCGCGGCGAGCACGTCAAAAAGACCAGGACCGGCAGCTTGCCCGGTAACAGCAGTCCGAGCAGCGTTGATCAAAATTCCCGCCTTTACGTCCAACTCGGTAGCCAGCCCACGGATTGTCTGCTCTACTGAATCAGGGGTAAACGCTGTCATTGCTTCCAATCGTTCCGCCATCAACGGCAGCCATTGCTTGAGGTTTGGATGTTTGAGGATGTTCTTGCGCAGCACCTTTTCTTCCATGGGGAAATCGTCTGCAAAGTAAGGTCGTCCTAACCTTGCGAAGTCCTTGGTGGTATGGTAACGGCTGCGAATGAGATCTACGGTGGATTCAAACCATCGTCTTTGATCACCGGCAAAGGCGGGACTCCACAGCTCCGCTGCCTCTAGTTCCGCCTGCACATAAGGCAGCAACTCGTCAAGTGACATGGTTCGCAAATAATGGGCATTGATGCTTATTGCCTTGGGGTCGGTGAAAAACTTCGGGTCGTCTTTACGAATATCGAACACGGAGTTAGCCCGATTGATGCCCTCTAGGGAAAACGCTTCAATGAGTTCATCTTTGGAAAAAATCTCCCTATCATCCGAAGTGGACCACCCCAGCAAAACCAGAAAGTTTACCAGGGCCCAGGGCAAAAAACCCCGTTCGCGATAGTATTGTACGGCAACCATTTCACCATGAGCCCGCTTGGAGATTTTGCGTTTTTGGGGATCCAGGGTGAGCGGCATGTGGGCGAACCGGGGCAACCTCTCTCCTAAGGCTTCGTAAATTAAGATCTGTTTGGGCGTGTTTGCCAGGTGGTCCTGACCCCGGATCACGTGGGTGATCCGATCGCGGATGTCATCTATTGCATTTGAGAGAACATAAAGGGGAGAACCGTTTGAACGTACGATGACGAAATCTTCTATATCGCGGTACTTCTTTTCAATCACCCCGTATACTGCATCCTCAAAAACCACCCCACCCGGACCCCTGGGCACCTTAAAACGAATAACATGGGCACGCCCCTCTTCCTCCAGACGACCGATCTCCTCAGCGGAAAGATTTCGGCAGGTACCGTCGTAATGATAGTCATCCTTTCTTTTTCGCGCCTCTTCCCGCTTGCGCTCCAACTCCTCTTGGGTACAGAAGCACTTGTAGGCATGCCCGCTTTTTAAAAGCTTCTGGGCAGCCTGGCGATGATCGCTCGCATGGGCCGACTGGGAATAAGGCCCTTCGTCCCAGGTTATCCCCAACCAGTTCATGCCATCCAGGATAGCCCCTATGGACTCTTCTGTAGAGCGCTCAACATCTGTGTCTTCTATGCGAACAATCAGCGTGCCCCCTGTCTTTTGGGCAAAAAGCCAGTTATAAATAGCGGTCCTGGCCCCGCCGATGTGCAAGTATCCCGTGGGACTGGGTGGGAAACGTACCCGGACTTCCTCCATATTCCCTTTTCTCCTTCTCTGTATTATTCACTCCGAACCACATCATCAAGCTCGGAATTCGGACCGCAAACGCGGCAGTTTTTGGTTTCTCCGGGTAACAAGACTAATTATTCTATAATACTCGAACTTATTCTATTTGTCAGAATAATTGCACTGTCCTGGCCCTTGTGTCCTGCTATCAAACGTCAATTGGTCGATTGCTCAAACTGTTGAAATACTGTTTTCGAGGTTATAGGTCATGGGTTATAGGTGATAGGTTGTTTACCCATAACCCATTACCCATCACCAATAACCTAAGAATCCTTTCTCTCCGAGTCTCCGTGTCCCCGTGTCTCCGCGTCAGTCCACAGTGCCTAGTGCCTACTTGTCCTGAGCCTGTCGAAGGAGTTCTTAGTCCCTAGTTCCTCCTGCCTGCTGCCCTCTGTCGTCTGTCCTCTGTCTTCCGCCTCTCTCTCATCCCCCCGCAGCGCAGTGTAAATGCTCTGCGCCAATTTATGACTTATCCCTGGAACTTGACTAATTTCCTCAACCCGGGCCTCTGCCAACCGTTTTACTGAACCGAAATGGAGGATTAGATCCCGACGCCTTTTGGGCCCTATTCCGCGAATCTCGTCCAACCGGGAGTGAAGGGTTTGTTTCCGGTGGCGTTTTTGGTAATAGCTAATGGCAAAGCGGTGAGCTTCATCACGCAGACGGCTGAGAAGAAAGAGCATAGGGGGATCTTTCTTCAGCTCCAGCGGGTTTTTTCTGCCTGGCAGATACAGCCTGTCAGTACCATTTGCCTCAGCTTGCGTGGAGGTCTTTGGTTTTTTGGCCAGGGCCACCACGGGCACAAGATCTGCCAACTCCAGCTCTCTCAAAACTGCCAGTGCTTGATTGAGCTGTGCTTTGCCGCCGTCCACCACCAGCAAATCCGGCAAGGCTTCTTCCCTTCGCACATCGGTAAAGCGGCGGTTGAGCACTTCGGCCATCATTGCTGTATCGTCGATCCGGTCGACAGTCTTTATGCGATATCGACGGTAGGCTGATTTGTCCGGTTCACCATCCCGAAAAACCGCCAGGGAGCCCACAGGAAACTTGCCTTGAAAATTGGATATATCAATACATTCCAACCGATGGGGGATGGATTCCAGACCCAACAGTTGTCGCAACCGGTCCAGAGCAGGAATAGGATCGGTTGCCCGTGTCATCTCACTCCTCAGGTAGTTTGCCGCGTTATGCGCTGCCATGGCCAGCAATTGGCGACCTTCTCCTCTCTTGGCCTGCCGTACTCCCACTTGTTTCCCTTTGATGTCAGAGAGCCACTCCGCCAGCAATTCCTGCTCCAGCAGTGGTTCGCTTATTAATATCTCCTCAGGGATCTGCTTGCCCTGATCGTAGTACTGCAAGATAAACGCCCGCATCACCTCCGAAGAGCTACTGTGCGGTTTCTTGAAGACAAAGCAACGACTTCCCACCAACCGCCCACCTCTCACGAAGAGTACCGCCAACCCAAGGTTACCTCCGCCCTCATGCGTGCCAACAACATCCTGATCGCGAAAACGGGCTGACACCATCAGCTGTTTTTCCAAAGTCTTCTTCACCGCGTTGAGACGATCCCGGTACATGGCCGCCTTTTCAAATTCAAGCCTCTCCGCAGCTCGTTCCATTTCCTGCCGCAATTTCTCTTGCAAGTCTTGAGTGCGACCTTTCAAAAAAAGTACGGCCTGTTCAACCACTGGTCCATACTCCTCAGGTGATATGGCGCCGACGCACAACCCAAGGCAACGACCCATTTGATGATTGAGGCAAGGTCGGGGCCGCTGGCGAAACTTGGTGCCGCTGCACTGTCGCAAGGGAAACATTCCGTGCAGCACTTTTAGTGTTTGCCGCACTGCGTTCGCTGAAGCATATGGGCCGAAGTAGTGGGCGCCATCCTGGCGAATACGCCGTACCAGTGATAGCCGCGGATATTCTTCCTTCGGGTCCAAACGCAGGACCAGGTATCTCTTGTCGTCACGGAGTATTACGTTGTATCGCGGCCGATGCCGCTTGATAAGGTTTGACTCGAGAATCAGCGCCTCTTTCTCTGAACCGGTAAGGATGAATTCCAGATCTGAAATCTTTGATACCAGTAC
>JASFGC010000071.1:0-12336 GCA_050123975.1 Syntrophobacterales bacterium
TCCGACTCAATGTGGTGAGGCTCGAAGTCCCGCCCCTGCGTGAGCGGGATGGAGATATCAGACTTCTCATGGAGTACTTCCTCAATAAATTCAACCGGCAGTTTCAAAAGAAAATCAAAGGCTTTTCCCCTGAAGTTATTGAAATTCTCAGACGGTATCCATACCCGGGTAATGTACGCGAATTGGCCAACATGGTGGAATACGCCACCAATGTTTGCCACGAAACCATTATAAAACCAGAGCATTTGCCTGAGTATCTCGGAGAACCATGGCATGAATCTCTGCAACCAGAGGACGCGGTGTCCGCGGATGAAAGCGACAGTTATTCTGGACTGGCGGACGAGAAAATGAAAACGAGGGTCGCTGACAATCGGCTCAACTGGCGAGAGATGGAACGTCGCATGATCTCCGAGGCCCTGCTGAAGAGCAAGGGCAACAGGACCAAAGCAGCCAAACTTCTTGGCTGGGGTAGATCGACCCTCTGGCGGAAAATGAAGCAGCACAACCTGGTTTGACCGTAGGACAGAATTAATGTGTCAGATAGTTTCAATTTTGTGTCATCCGGAAAGCCAACTGTTGTTTTATATTGTTTCATAATAAAGCATCAAAAGCCCTTTACTGTTCTTAATATATTGATTTTACAATATTTTATATATGGCATGATATTTGCTGAATCTTGAACAATGGATGAAAAACTTTTGATAACGATTTGGCGGGACCAGGTGGCGCCGCGCTTTGACCTGACCAGTGAAGTACTGATTGTCACTGTGGATTCCACGGGTGAGGTCCTGCACACCAAAACTGTGGTTTTACCCACCGTGTCCGCTGAAGATCTTTGTCACATGATTCTCACCGAAGGGATCACCATGGTAATCTGCGGTGGTATAGAGGAGGAGTATTTTCAGTATCTCACCTGGAAAAAAGTGAAGGTTATTGACTCAGTAATTGCGCCTTACGAACGTGCCCTGGAGTTTGCCAGGATCGGTGGACTCGAGCCAGGAGTGATCCTGAGGAGAGAAGGCGCTCAAGGTTGATGGAGATGAGCGATATCTGGCAAAAGTTTAAACGATTGATGCCCAAGGGCTTGAAAGACTTTCCCCACTATGCGGAAGGGCCTCAAAGATACAACCTCTTGCGCAAGAATTTTGTCTTTATTGTCTGCGCCACCGCGATTATTCCTCTGCTGCTTATGGCGGCAATCAACTATTATCAGTATCAGAGTGTGCTCAAGGAAGAAATCGTCAAACCACTGAGAAGGTTGATCACCAGCACAAAACATACCCTCGAGCTTTTCCTGAGCGAGCGGGAGTCCACCCTGCGGTTGCTCATCCGGGAGCACACTTTTGAGGAGCTGAGCAACCAAGCCCGTCTCAATTCAATTTTTCAGAGTCTGAGGGCAGAGTTCCCGGAGTTTGTCGACCTGGGCCTCATCGACGCTTCCGGCCTGCAGCGAAGTTACTCCGGGCCTTACGAGCTCAAAGGCAAGAATTACAGAGATCAAGGCTGGTTTCAAGAGGTACAGCTTCGTGGGGTCCATGTCAGCAATGTTTTCCTGGGATACCGGAAGTTTCCTCATTTCGTCATAGCCATCAAGCGGGATACTGTTGAGGGCGATTTTTACGTTCTTCGCGCCACGATTGACACCGAGAAATTCAACGGGCTCATAAGGACCATTACCCTCAGACCCGGGAGTGATATATTTCTTGTGGATTACGAGGGTGTCCTGCAGACACCTTCACGATACCATGGGAACGTCCTGGAAAAAGTTACTTTTGCAGTCCCACCAAGTAGCCAGGAAGCGGTTATCACCAGCACGGTGGACCATCACGGAGAACACCTGTTAGGTTACGCCTACTTGCGGGGTGTCAATTTCATTTTGGTTCTGCTCAAGGAACCCGGCGAGGTGATGGCCGGCTGGTTTGCTTTGAAAAGTGAACTTCTCCTGGTCCTGGTGGCCAGTGTGACGGTCATCCTCATCGTTTCACTCAGGGTTACCGGCCTCATGGTGGATCGTATCAGGGAAGCTGATCAGAAGCGAGAATCAATGTATGCAGAGATGGAACACACCGGCAAGTTGGCCTCCTTGGGTAGGCTTGCCGCCGGGGTGGCCCATGAAATCAATAATCCCCTGGCTATCATCAACGAAAAAGCCGGGTTGATGAAAGACCTGGTGGATTTCTCGCAAGAATATCAGGATCGGGAGAAGTTGATGTCGCAGGTGGACTCCATTTTGAGGTCGGTTAACCGCTGCCGGGAAATCACTCACCGACTCCTCGGGTTCGCCAAGCGCATGGATGTCAAGATTGAGACCATTCACCTCAACGAGCTGCTGCAAGAGGTGTTCGGCTTTCTGGAGAAAGAGGCCTTCCATAGAAACATCACGGTAAGCTTCAACCTGGCTTCGGATCTCGCTCCCATCGCCCACGACAGGGGTCAGCTGCAGCAAGTGTTTTTGAACATCATCAACAACGCCTTTGAAGCAGTAGAAGACGGGGGCAACATCTCCATTGCCACCAGGCAACATGAGACGGAACTAGGAGATGTTGAAGTGGCAATCGCCGACGATGGCCGTGGTATTCACTCGGATGACCTGAAACACATATTTGATCCCTTCTACTCTAAGGGCAAAGAACAAGGCACCGGACTGGGACTTTCCATTTCATACGGTATCATAGCCAAGTGCGGTGGTGACATCAGAGTAGAAAGCAAAGTAGGAAAAGGAAGCACTTTCACCGTTGTTCTTCCACAGAAATGTATGATGGCTTAGGAGCTGGAGATGGCAGATTACAGAGTATTGCTGGTTGATGACGAAGAGGAATTTGTCTCGGCCCTCTCAGAGAGACTCATGTTGCGCGGCATTGAGGTGGACAGTGCACTCAACGGCGAAGAAGCATTGGCCCTAATGGTGGAAAAGGTATTCGAGGTGGTCATTCTCGACGTGATGATGCCGGGTTTGGGCGGACTGGAAGTCCTGAAACAAATCAAATCGACCCACCCGAATACCCAGGTCATTCTCCTGACCGGCCATGGATCCACTAGGGAGGGTATCGAAGGAATGAGGTTAGGTGCCTTTGATTACCTGATCAAACCGGTTGACATAGAGGAAATGCTGGAGAAAATGAAAGAAGCCGCAAAAACTGCGCGCCCGGATTGAAGCCATGCAGAGAAAGGTTGAAGAGCTCTCCAGAGTAAAAGAGATCGCTTTCATGGGCAAAGTGACTGCCAGCCTTTCCCATGAGATCAAGAACACTCTCGCCATAATCAATGAGTCCGCTGGGCTCATGGGAGATCTTCTGGGAAAAGACGCGCCCGAAGATTGGCCAGCGTACTCACGATTAACCAACCTGCTGGCCTCCATAGAGGAACAGGTGCAACGCAGTGCAGATATCGTCAAACGGTTGAACCAGTTCGCTCACAGCATGGACAAGTCGTTGGCAGATTTGGACCTTAATGAAACGGTTAGACAGACCGCCATTCTGGCCCAAAGATTTGCCACCCTCCGTCGGGTAAACCTTGAAACGCAGCTGACATCTAACCCCTTATACCTCCAGAGCGATCCCTTTCGCCTTCTCTATGTAATCTTCGGGTTCATCGAACGGGCGATCAATTGCTCCCCCAGAGAGGCTGAGGTGTCGGTGCAGACAGAGCAGTCCGGCGAAATGTTCCAGGTGATGGTAACAGACCAAGGGACGGTCGAGGTAGACTCTATAAGAGCACTAATTTCCGTCAGCCCTGAGGCTGAGGCAGAACGAGATGATTCAGATCTCACCGTGCTAGTCCAAACCATGAAGGCGCTGGGCGGCACTATTATTCCCGAGCAAGCGGCCGAAACCGGAAACAGAATAGTTCTCTCTTTTCCCTCAAGGTTTCCCGGAATGTGACAGTCTACCCACATTGGACTATGCAATCCTTCCTCCTTTCAGACACTGCATGAATTACCCCGATTAAAACATTTTCACTAGCGATTTATAATGATACAATATGAAACAATAAGAAGTGTTTGATATTGAAACATAATAAATCATTACTCCATGTCCCAAAAATATAAGTATTTGAAATATATGATCAAATTTTAATGGCACGCTCATTGCTTTAGGAATACGGTAAATGGGATTTCGGTACAATGCAAAGGAGAATAGATATGAAAGGCTGGAGGAAAAGACTAGAGGATTTGATGAACGCGGTGACTTTTGCCGAGGCAAATGAGCATGACACTGCTCGGAGCTTTGTAAGCGCGAAAGCGACTGGGAAGAAAAAGGCGATTCTTGATGATCTGATGACCGCCATCACCTTTGCCGAGGCCGGGCTGCCTGATACGGCCAGGGAGTTTCTGCCAGTGACCGACAGAAAGGCAAAAGGGGCTCGTCTGATACTTCCAGGCGTCAAAGTTTGGACCGGTTCGATCCCCGTAAAAGATACCCCACTGGCGGGTGTGAGAATCTGGTCTGGCATGGTCGCGGTAAGTGCCTAGGCCCAAGTTGAATAGCCAAATCGTGGAAACATCCTCATTAAAAGGGGCTTCGGATAGGGTGAACGAGAATGTCCTGCTGATTGGTGAGGAGTCGAGCTTTATGGGGACGCTGTCAGAGCGTATTTGCTCGAACGGGGCGGCGGTGAGCTTTGCTCAGAGCGGCTCTGAGGCTCTGGCAATTTTGCAGCGTGATGACATCGATGTGGTGGTCATAAACGTCAACGAGCTTGGCCCAAGTGGAATCAGAATTCTGGATTCCATTCAGCAGACAAAAACCTTGGCCGAATTTATTACTCTTACGAGTCCCTCCAGCATCCACTGGTCAATCGAGGGCATGAAACGGGGTGCTTTTGCCGACCTGCTGATTCCCTTCGACCTCGAGGATTTCCTGGCCAAACTGCGAGAGGCTGGAGCGAAGAAGAAGTCGAAGAGAGCCAAGAAAAAGAAATCAATCCGGAAAAAACTTGAAGATCTTATGGTATCTGCTACATTGGCCGAATCGGGAGATTTTAGCGGTGCCAAGCAGATTCTCAAAGAGCTGAAAGAGTCGACATCTACTCCCGAAAAGGAGGAGTAAGCATGAAAAATATGAAGGTTTTGTTGGTGGACGATGAGGAGGAATTCGTCAAGGCTCTGGCAGAACGGTTAAAGATGCGAGATCTCCGCTCCGATACCGTCCTTGACGGAGAGGAGGCTCTATCGTTTGTGGAAGACCAGGAGCCAGACGTTATGGTCCTGGATCTCAAGATGCCCGGAATAGATGGGATGGAGGTCTTGCGTCAGGTCAGGCAGGCATATCCGAACATCCAGGTGATCATACTCACTGGCCACGGCACTGAAAAGCACGAGGAGGAAGCCAAGCGACTGGGTGCCTTTGACTACCTTGAAAAACCGGTGAATCTGGATGTGTTGGTAAAAAAGATGAAAGCCGCCTACAGGCGCAAGTTGGAGGATACCATGGTGGCCGCAACTTTTGCCGAGGCAGGAGACTTCGAATCCGCCAAGAAGATCATGGATGAAGATGATTAGGCAGGGAGAGGGTGATGAATTCAGGAGAAGAAATTAAGGTGCTCCTGGTTGACGACGAGCCGCACTTTGTCAAATTGCTGGCAGAAAGACTTGCGGGTCGGGGATTCAACGTTGAAACAGCCGGGGGCGGTACTGAGGCTATCGACAGGGCCAAAGAGGAGTCCTACGATGCTATTGTCCTCGACCTGCTCATGCCGGAGATGGACGGCTTGGAGACTCTGAAGCAGCTTAAAGAAATCAACCCAGACCTTCAGGTTATTCTCCTTACTGGTCACGGCACTATTGATAAAGGTGTGGAGGCCATGAAGCTGGGAGCCATGGACTTCGTGGAAAAACCTGCCGATTTTAAGGAACTCTTAGAGAAGATCAAGAAAGCCAAAGACAAGAGAATGCTTCTCGTTTCAAAAAGACACGAGGAGTGGGTTAAAGAGCAGATGAAATCCAAGTCTTGGTGAGACCGGGGAGAATTCCACCTGGGTTGAGCTACTACTCATTCACAATGAGGAAGAAACATGTCTGATACGCCTGTTGAAGAACTGGCCCTCGAAGCGGTCCGCGAGGACGCAGGGACAGCGTCTCTGTTGGCGAGAATAAGTTGGAAGCGCCTTTTTTTTATTACGTTGGGACTGGTGCTGTTTACTATCGTCTACTACTCACCACCATGGCCCGATGCTGTTGATCCCATGGGACAACATTTCCCATTAAGCAAAGAGGCGAAGGGCGCCCTGGCCGTGTTCTTGTTGGCAGGAACCTGGTGGGTATTTGAGGTGGTCCCCATCGGCGTCACCTCCATTACCATCGGGGTGATGCAGTCGATGTTTCTCATTCGAACTGCGAAGGAAGCTTTCGAGGATTTCATGGATCCTTCGGTGTGGTTTATTTTTGGCTCTATTGTGATTGGTATGGTTTTCACAAAAACTGGGCTTACCAGGCGGCTCGCCTATAAAATGCTCGCCATTGTCGGCGAGAAAACTAGCATGATTTATCTCGGCTGCTTTGTGGTAACGGCAGCCTTAACCCACGTCATGGCACACACAGCAGTGGCAGCCACAGTCTACCCGCTGTTGATAACCATCTACTCACTTTATGGTGAAGGTGAAAGACCAACTAAGTTCGGAAAAGGCCTCTTTATGGGTATGGCCTATGTGGCCGGAGCAGGCAGCATCGTCACCCTCCTAGGGGCAGCCAGAGGGGCGGTGGCCATCGGCTTTTTCAAGGGGATTGTCGGCAGGGAGGTCACCTTTTTTGAACTGACCTACTATATGTTTCCCGTCGGCTGGCTGATGGTGTTCGTGCTCTGGGGATTCTTTATGGTCTTTTTCAAACCAGAGAAAAGGACCATCCCCGGACTGCGAGAGAAGGCAAAGACCCTACAAGCTCAAATGGGTCGCATTACCGGCAGGGAGATTTTGACTATTATAATCGTACTTGGTGTAATCATATTTCTGTCACTGCAATCTTTTATTCCAGCGCTGAAACCTTTCAACAAGTCCGCGGTAATCCTGATTGCCACCATCCTCTTCTATCTCGCCAAGATTCTTGACCTCAATGATCTAGAAGAGATTCCCTGGAACATCATCCTCCTTTTTGGCGGTGCCATGTCCATTGGTTTTTGCTTGTGGGAAACAGGCGCGGCCAAGTGGCTGGCAGTGAACTGGTTGGTAATGTTCCAGAAGGCAAACT
This sequence comes from Syntrophobacterales bacterium, assembly GCA_050123975.1. Lineage (GTDB taxonomy): Bacteria > Desulfobacterota > Syntrophobacteria > BM002 > BM002 > BM002. The sequence continues at coordinate 7,184 of JASFGC010000071.1, forward strand.
GGTTTGTTTTTGTCATGAGCATCTCCTTCTTCGTAATGATGATGACCAATTTCATCATGAACGTGGCAGCCATCGCCATTTCACTGCCGGTGGCCTTGGTCATCGCCCCATACTTGGGGGTTTCCCCAGAGGTGGTTTTATTTGCCTCCCTGGTCGTTGCCGGTATGCCCTTCCTGCTCTTGGTGGGAGCGGCGCCCAATGCTATTGCCTATGGTTCCAAGCAGTTTACCACTGGTGAGTTCTTTCTCTACGGTATTCCGGCCAGTGTTTTGCTCATGGTTCTGGTCGGTGTAGCTGCCTTTGCCATCTGGCCTATGCTGGGCATGCCCGTGGTACTACCACAGTAACGAAAGCGGGAGTTAGCGGACTGTTTATGACTAATGTAAAGGGGTGAGATCTCGTGTGATTGTTGCATGATGACTCTTGGGGCAAGTATTCGACCTGACTCTTTTCCCTTTCCAGTATATATGATGCAAGAACTGTCCGATCCGGCTACTTACGATACCTGCTATATGTGTTTACTTGACAACACTCACCAATATTTTAGATCTGCTTATCATACCTTTAGTTCTGGTCAAGTTCACATCTTGGCAAGAGATGTGAAATCCTAGATTAGGTAAATATATCTCAACATCTAGTGGTTTTCGATTGCATCTGCCCTATCACGGTATGTTTTGAGTATCTATCACCCTATTGACCTCTGGCTTGTCTCAGTAATCTTCAAAACCATAAAAACCACATAGAATCACTAATGTGGTCGAATTTGAAATTACTCCCCGTCACACTTCATACTTCCCCTCCTTTCTGTGAAAAGTCCAAGTCGCTGCGCTGCTTTCCGGTTGACTTGTGCCCTTTTTGAGGTTTATGCTGTATCTAGATAGTGTAGCTTACACCCCCTGATGGCGGCCAATTTATTTGCAGGAAAAAACAATGAATGTCAAGATGGGCCTATAGGACTCCCCATAGAACTCTGATATTTCTGTGGGGAGTCAATATTATGCCATATGAGGCTTCCTCCTGCCCTCAGTGCAACACTAGGCCGGAGAGAGCTGAAAAAGAGAAACAATACTTCGACCTCGAGAGAATCCTACTGCTATCTATTCCTACATTTCCTTTAGCTTTGCCTGTCAAAATCTATAGTTGAAGCGAGTCTTTGCGTTTCGTCAATCTTTATTAAATCTCTAGGAGTCATAGACAGCTAAACTCTGGGAGGACAGAGATCACAGCCGCTTCACTATGGCCGTGAATGCCTCATAGTCGATTGACCCTCGGCGAGTCAGTTCAGGATCAGTTAGGCCGATTTCTTTCATGCTTCTCCAAGAAGATAACCATGAAGAATAACAACCAGCTGCTTCACAAATTAAGTTTTCAGCCTGGAGATCATCTTTGTTTTCTATACGAGACTGATAAACATCATAAAGTGCTCCTCACCCATTTCATACGCCAAGGACTGGAGCGAGGCGAAAAAGTCCGTTACATAGTGGACAATCGCACTGAAAAAACAATTCTAGGCTATTTGCAAGAGGATGGGTTCGAGGTTGGACCCCACCTGCAAAGTGGACAACTTGGGGTTCTTCGCTCTAATGAGACATACGTCAGAAGAGGGATTTTTGATCCAGACGAAATGATCAATCTGCTACGAGCTGAAACGATAAGGGCATTGACTGAAGGCTACGATGCCCTCAGGGTTACCGGTGAGATGAGCTGGACTCTAAGAGGCCTGCCAGGTTCTGAGCGACTGATCGAGTACGAGGAGAAACTGAATCATTTTTTTGACAACAACAGATGCATGGCCATTTGCCAGTATGATGTAAGACTATTTCCCCCAGAGTTGCTTTTGGGTGTCCTGACAACTCATCCGGTAGCTGCCATCGGAACGAAACTCTATAAGAATCTCTATTACATGTCACCAGCAGACTTTGTTAGAGGTGATCCAAAAGCCAGGTTAGATCATTGGCTACGTAACCTTCAAGAACAAAAGCGTGCAGAAGAGAGGGCAAAACTCGCTTATGAAGAATGTATGCAGATATTAAACACCGCAACTGACGGGATTGGATTGATTGACACAGATTTTAACATACTGCGGATTAACGCCACATTTTCAACTCTGGTTGGAATAAGCGAGGATGAAGCGGTAGGAAAGAAGTGCTTTGAGATCTTTGGAGGCCCCTCATGTCAAACTCCGGATTGTCCACTTACACGCATCCTCAGTGGTGACAAGCTTGTCGAACATGAGGTGGAAAGAGAACGTAATGATGGCACCAGAGTCCCTTGCCTCACAAGAGCGTCTCCTATACACGGACCTGGGGGCGAGTTGGTTGGCATTATTGCAGATCTCAAGGACATTACTGAGCGAAAACTAATGGAACAACATATTCGTGTCCTACCTCATAAGCTATTGAGTGCGCAAGAGAACGAGAGAGAGAAGATTGGTCGTTATTTGCACGACCAAGTAGCGCAAGACCTTTCCACTGCAAAAATTGCATGCGAAACACTCTTTGATAACCAGCCAAGAGTATCCCATGAGACAAGGCGGAAGGTTTCCGATTTGGCCGAATTGCTACACAGATGCATCGAGGCTGTCCGGAATCTTGCATATGACTTGCGTCCTCCGAGGCTGGATCAACTGGGGTTAGCACGTACTATTTTCCTGCATTGCCAGGATTTTATGGCAAGAGAAGGAATAAACGTTGACTTCTATACTGCTGGCTTGGACAATTTAAGACTCGAATCTAATACAGAGATTAATCTTTTTCGACTAATTCAAGAAGCTTTGACTAATGTCAAAAGACATGCTGATGCCAGGCATGTTTCCCTCAGACTTGTCGCTTCTTTCCCTTACATTGTCCTGCGCATAGTTGATGACGGCCAAGGCTTTGATACCAAAGAGCGGCTCCAGCAAGCACTGAATGAAAAGCGGCTGGGACTGCAGAGCATGCAGGAAAGAGTGGAGTTACTTGGCGGCAAAATGAGTATTCATTCACGCATCATGAAGGGCACAAAGATCTCCATAGAGATCCCTTATAAGGAAAACCGTTATGGTTCAGACTAAAGGCATACTGATCATTGATGACCACCCTCTCTTCAGGGAAGGCCTCAAGGCAATCATAGGGCGCGACAACAGGTTCGACGTGGTCGGCGAAGCAGGAAATGGGCGAGACGGACTTGAAATGGCCAAGCAACTCAAACCTGATCTTGTATTGGTGGATATATCTTTGCCGGATAAAAGCGGTATTGAACTGATGCGCGAAATACAAGCCTCCCAGTCTGAGTCACAGGTCGTGGTCGTTAGTATGCATTCGAAGATCAACTATATAACTGAGGCTTTTCGGGTCGGGGCAAAGGGATATATCATCAAGGAATCAGCCACTGAGAGGCTTCTGCAGGGACTTGAGATGGTGGGGAGGGGAGAATATTTCCTGGACTGCTCCCTCTCCCATAAGGTTTTGCAAAAGCTATTAGAATCCCCATCAGAAGAGGCAAAGATCACTGATGTTGCTTACGGAACCCTGACCTCACGGGAACAAGAGGTATTGCGATTGCTGGCAGAGGGGCTTTCAACGAAACAGATCTCCGACAAGCTTTTCATCAGCCCCAAGACAGTTGAGAACCATCGCGCCAACGTCATGAAGAAGCTTGACCTTCACAGCACTTTTGAATTGGTTCGGTTTGCTGCGAGGATCGGCTTAATCGATATCGATCTCTGGAAGGATTAACCCGCCGACCAAAATTCTCCCCCCGGGTGTTTCCCTTGGACACCCGGGATAAATCCCCATCAAATAAGGTTCTCCCTTATAAAAATGAACCCTTCCCCTCATGTACAAAGTGGACAAAAATGTCGATACTGAGATTATTAGAAAACTGATCTCGCAGCATTTGCGAAGAGTTACTCCTTTCCATTCAGTTCGGTAGTGATCACCATGCCACTCGCTCTTGGTGAGCTGCTGTGCCAACTGCGCTGGAGAAAATGCGATTCGAGAAGCGTGGGATTGCTGTGGTGAGCAAAGAGCCCCGAAATGCGACTTTCAGCAGAACTATTACATTTTGTTGGCAGTTTTAAATATTATTTCTAGAAACCCGAACCGTAGAATCAATTTTTCATCTCTTTGGATTCTCAGACCGCGTCTGATGGCATTCAGTCGCTGCCGAGACGCTACACTAAAGTTACTGTCAAAAGTTCTAGTGCAGAACAGCCCTCGGCATTGGAAAGGAGGTGAGAATTAAAAAAATGAGCGTCTCCTCCCAGGAAGGTTTCACTCTAGGCGAAGAACCTTGTCAATGTGAGCTGTTGAGCTGATTACTGACCGCGGGAGGACTGTGTCATTGGTTCCAGAAAAAACCAACAGATGGGAGGTCAAAACATGGCAGAAAAGAAAGATGTAGAAATAAACAGCAGGGCCGACACCCTCGATCTGATGCATCCAGACATCAGGCCCTGGCCGGTGACGCCGCCTCCTTCGCCCGAAGAAGTGGCAAAGGTGTATGCCCGGAGGAAGGCGGAAGATTTCGGCAAATGGTGCGAGGACAACCTCAAATATGAGTACTGCTTTGGCAAACCTGAGGCCCTGCAAGGAATGAGATTTGTCTGTGTAGGGCTCTGGAGACTGGGCAACAAGTTTGCCGGCGGCCTGCTCTGCGAGGCCGGGGCCGAGGTGATCAACATCGAGCCCCCAGAAGGAGATCCCTTAAGGCAACTCACTCCCTTTGGTAGGAAAGAGTACATGCTCGAGAGTAAGATTACGGGCGAGAAGTGCGGCCTGGATTTCATCCACGAGATGCGGGGCCAGAAGTCCATAACCCTGAATCTCGAGACCGAGGAAGGAAAAGAGATTTACAAGAAACTGATCGGCATGTCCGACGCGGTGATCGATGAGATGCCGGCGGGCTACATGGACAGTCTTGGTCTGGGCTACCGGCACCTTTCCAACGAGTTTCCCCGGCTCGTCTACTGTAATGTGGCCGTACGCGGCACCTGGGGTCCCTACAAGGACAAGACATCCAAGTTCGGTCAGTGGACCCTGGAGCCATTTGGTGGCTGCGCCAACGCCTTCGTCCACAACACCGGTTTTCCCCAGGACCAGCTCCCCAGAGAAAGCGGCGGCTCCCCCACCCGGTCCGGCGTTTGGTTTGCCGACTTTGTCGCCGGCGAGCAG
>JASFGC010000072.1:0-12332 GCA_050123975.1 Syntrophobacterales bacterium
GAATGCTCACCTGAAGTAGCCTGTTAGGTTCGGACGGTTCAATAATCCTCTCTCTCCAAAGTGGCTAGATAAAAGGATAAATTGCAAACATGGCGAGAAAGGCAAAAAAGAAAAAAGAAGAAGCTATTACTTTAGAGCAAGCTGCAGACTTCGATTTCGATGAAACGGAATTGGCACCGCTGAAAAGCTACTCCTCCGATTCTCTCGTTCCCTACGATCCGCTCAAGCACTACCTCATGGAAATCAAACGGTATCCTCTTTTGAGCCGCGAGGAAGAACAGCGACTGGCCATTCGCTATAGAGAAAAGGGCGATATGGAAGCTGCTTATCGGCTCATAACCTCAAACCTGAGATTGGTTGTTAAGATTGCCCTGAGCTTTCAGCGCCACTGGATGCGTAATCTAATGGATCTGATTCAGGAAGGTAATATCGGCTTGATGCAGGCAGTGAAAAAATTTGACCCATATCGCGGTTTTAAGCTCTCCTACTATGCCTCGTTCTGGATCAAGGCGTACATCATCAAATTCATTATGGACAATTGGAAACTCGTCAAGATCGGTACCACCCAGGCCCAGCGCAAGCTTTTTTTCAATCTTCGTAAAGAAAAAGAACGCTTGCTGGCCATGGGATTTGAGCCGAGACCCAAGTTGTTGGCTGAGCGCTTGGATGTAAAAGAATCTGAAGTTATCGAAATGGATCAACGGCTGGGTAGCTGGGAGGTGTCTCTGGATGCGCCTATCAAGGAAGACTCAGACAGCGACCATCAATCCTTCATTCCGTCTGAGGATATAGGGGCAGACGAACAGCTTGCAGATTTCGAAAGAAGAGAACTCCTCAAGGAAAAACTGGCCTCTTTTAGGACCACACTGCCGGAGAAGGAGCGATTTATTTTCGACCACAGACTCATGGCTGAGGATCCTATGACCTTGCAGGAGATCGGGGACGTTTACGGGATCAGCCGTGAGCGTGTACGGCAGATACAAGTAAGAATTACCAAAAAAATCAAAACATATCTGCAGGCAGAAATCGAGGGTATTGAAGATTTGTATTCAGAGTTGTTGTAGCCCGGATATTTTATGAATGGCCGTCACGAGATCGTGAAGATGGACTTGCAACCTGGCAACCGCAGGGACTCGAACCCGAGACGTACTTAACAGTACGTCGCAGGGGGCGTGACCCGAGGACGCCAGGAAGGACGACCATATCCGCGATCGCAGTAGGCCATTTATGAAATATCCGGGCTACCCCCCCCAAAAAAAAAGCCCCCAGCGATGTTTTCTCAAACACCGTTAGGGGCAACACGGTACGAACCGCGCAGACCTTCCCCTACTATACACAAATTCCGTCTAACCGCAATACGAAAAATTCGTATTTTATCATTTTTTTTCTTTCTATTCTCCTACCGAGGAATTTGCTTCAGATATTTGTAAAAATCGCTGTCGGTCGTCAGTATCATCCTCGTTTTGTTCTGCTCCTGCTCCCGGTAGAGTTCTAGTGTCTTAGAAAAGGAATAAAATTCTGGGTCCCGACTATAAGCATCACCATATATTTTTGTCGCCTTGGCGTCAGCCTTGCCTCGAATCTCCTGTGCTGTGCGAAAGGCTTCTGAAGAGATTCGTTTCAGCTCTTTTTGCATCTCACCGTTGATTCTCGCCGCCTCGCCTTCACCCTCCGAGCGATACTGGGCCGCAATACGCTTGCGTTCTGAGATCATTCTTTCAAAGACCTTCTTCAATACACTATCCACGTAGTTAATTCGCTTGATCCGCACATCCACCAGTTCGATGCCGAATTCGGGAGTGAGCTTCGAAGCAGACTGCAGCATTGCCCTGGTAATCTTTTCGCGTCCCACTTCCAGAGGACGACTCACTTCCTGCACTTCCTTCTGAGCGTAGCCAGCGTCGCTTATCTTCTCACCCACCGCCCCCGCCCAACCCTCACTGCGGACAAGTTCCACTAAATCGTTCTCTGATACAGCGTCTCGGACCACAGAATCGATAATCCCATCCAGCCGCGAAAGTGCGGTGGTCTTGGTGGTCACCCGAGTTAGATAAAGGAGTGGATCACTGATACGCCAGCGAGCAGTGGTGTCCACCCAGATGAGCTTCTTGTCCTTGGTAGGGATCTGGTTGGGGCTACCATCCCAATTAAGAAGTCGCTTCTCAAACCGGTTCACCGCCTGAATAAAAGGAATCTTGAAGTTAAGACCGGCATCCTTGACAGGCTCACCCACGGGCTTACCGAACTGGGTGATTACCACCTGCTCGCCTTCGCGCACCACATAAAATGCGCCGCCGGAAACTAGAGCTGCGACTACAATCAGGGCGATCACCACCTGTATTGGTTTAATTTTCATTTTATTTTCCTCGCGCTTTCTGGAGATCAAGCAGGGGAACGAGTCCCTTCTGGTCTTCGTCAATAAGGTAGATTTCGCCTACCCCGTTCAATAGCTGATTCATACTCTCCAGATAAAGACGTCTTTTGGTGACATCCTTTGCCTGGCGATATTCCTTGAGCACATCGAGAAACCGACTAGCCTCGCCCTGGGCCTTATTCACCCGCTCCAGGGCGTAGCCTTCAGCCTTTGATATGGTCTGCAAGGCACTGCCTTTGGCCTTAGGGATCTCCCGATTATAGGCGGCCTGAGCCTGGTTGATTTTTGACTCTCTTTCCTGCTCAGCCTCGTTCACTTCATTGAAGGCAGCCTCCACCGGCCCAGGCGGAGTCACATTCTGCATTTTGACATTGACCACCTGGATACCGGTGCGATAGGAGTCCAGAACCTCTTGCATGTCCACTTTAACTTTGTCGGCGATCTCGGCACGACCTACCGTAAGGACAAAGTCGAAAAGCCGGTTGCCAACCACCCGACGCATAACCGACTCGGACATATCCCGGATTGCACTATCCACATCCTTCACCTGAAAGAGAAAATCCTTTGGATCCCTGATCTTGTACTGCACGGTCCACTGAAGATCGACCACGTTGAGGTCACCACTCAGCATGAGCGACTCCTCTTTGAAGCCACGCTCGGTAAAGCGTGAGCGTACACCGGCTTCTACGGTCCTGTAACCGAACTCCATCTGGAAATTGCGACCTGTCTTGACCTTGCTGACCGTCTCAATACCAAACGGCAGCTTGAAATGCAGGCCCGGACCAGTTACCCGAACATAGCGGCCGAAACGCTGAATCACTCCAGCTTCTTCTGGGGCCACGGTGTAGACACTGGCATAGACGCCACCAACAATGAGAACCGCCAAAAGCAGAAGCCACAAAGAGCCTCGAAAGCGGAACTTACCGCGAAATTGTTCTCGGAGCTTTTTCAATATCTCCTCGAAATCCTTTATACCGCCAGGACCTCGACCTGGGGGTCCTTTCCAGTCCATTGGACTCATTGCATCACCTCATGAGTAAATGTATGCTTTTTAGGTAGTAAAGGCTGGCGCTTCATTCACGAAACGGGACGAAACCCCAAACTCAACCTTACCCCTGACTGTCCCTTACTGATCACTGAGCACAACTTTAATATAGATAGCACTGGCCAATTCTGCAACCGCCAACAATGAAAATCACTGCACCTAGCCCGGATATTTCATGAATTTCTGTCGCGAGACCGTGAAGATGGGCGAACCACCGGGCAACCGCAGGGTGTTGGATCCGAGGCGTACCTGAACGGTACGTCGCAGGGTTCGACACCCGAGGACGCCCGGAAGTACGTCCATATCCGCGGTCGCAGCAAGTGATTCATGAAACATCCGGGCTAGACTACCTCAGCCGCTCCTCACGTTGTCTTTTTACTCTCAAATGTTCCAGCAGATACGCAAGCCCTACAAAAAACACTGCAAACCCGGCAACAGTCACAATGCCACCACCGAGGTGAAAAATCTTCACGACCATGAAGGCAAAGAGAATGCCCATCCCCATGCGCATTAAGAAAATCGAGCCAGCTTTCATGCCTGTTCAGAGACCTTTCAAGGTTGTAATGTTAAGCTTGCGCCGACACTACTAAAGGGAGTTACCGTATCACTTTTCCAAGGGTAGAGCAAGCCTTGTTCGCTGGGCTGCGGCCACCGAACAAGGCTCATTTATCATCTCTCATTTCTGATTGCTCATTGGTTAATCGGAATTACTGATTATAAATTTAAAATGCAAAATGATAAATGCAAAATGACAGATGTACGTTGCGGTTGAGGCTCTGCGTTTTATTGCATTTTCTTGGGCTATCGGGTATGGTAAGCGCGCAGATTTTGCCCCTTGTGTCGCGACTTGTCATCCCGGCCAAGTCCGCCTCCGGCGGCCGCGAGCCGGGATCCAGAAAAAATGACGGGTTTGGCGAAAGGAGGTTTTTCTATGCTGGAAATAAATGACCTATGGGTGGACGTCAATGGCGAGCAAGTGCTCAAGGGCGTCAACCTAACCATCCCAAGCGGAGAAACCCACATCCTTTTCGGCAAGAACGGTTCGGGGAAATCTTCCCTGCTCATGACCATCATGGGCTTCCGTCGCTACAAAGTACGGCAGGGAAGACTTTCATTCAGAGGACAGGATATCACCACCATGCCCATTGACGAGAGGGCAAAGATGGGAATCGGCCTGGCCTTCCAGCGGCCACCGAGTATCAGAGGTGTCAAGACCCGCGACGTTTTCAATATTTGCAACAGCAACTCGGTCTCATGCGATGAACTAGCAGACAAATTCGAGTTTTCGGGACTTCTGGAACGGGAACTCAATGTAGGCTTTTCCGGTGGCGAGATGAAAAAATCAGAGTTATTACAGTTGCTCCTTCAGGACCCTGAGTTGGTGATGCTCGACGAACCTGAATCCGGCGTAGACCTGGAAAATCTGGAAATCCTCGGCAAGGCCATCAATACGCTTTTGCAGAAGTATCTTTGGCGGACTCGGGCTAAGTCCGGCCTGGTCATCTCTCATCTCGGTTTCATTCTCAACTATATCGAAGCAGACGCCGGCTATGTGCTGATGGACGGAAAAATTCACTGTCGCGGCAATCCACGCGAACTGTTCAAGGGAATCCAGCGACACGGCTATCAGGAGTGTATTCGATGTCAGAGGTGAGAAGAAACCGCGCTGCACAGGCCAAAGACAAGAAAGCTGCCTTTGGCTCAGACATTGACCTGCTTCAATACCAGCTTCCCGCTGACCATGGGGATGATGCTCTGGATCTGGAAGCTCTGACTCAAGAAGACCGCGACAAGATTGTCCAGTCAGGCGTAGACCTCGAGGAAAAGGGGCGCGCTGGGACCTTCCTCCAAGCCGATCACCGTATTGTCCATTGTGCTGTTAGGCAGCCAGGGTTAGAAGTCCTGCCCTTGGCCCAGGCCCTGGAGGACTATTCCTGGCTGGAGGAGTATTACTGGAAGGCCGTGGACGTGGACGCAGACAAGTATACAGCACAAGCAGAGCTGCATTTTCAAAACGGCTACTTTATCCGAGCTTTGGAGGGGCAGCAGGTTACAACTCCCATTCAGGCCTGTCTCTACATGAAACATGAGAACACGGCGCAAAATGTCCACAACATCATAATTGCCGAAGAAGGATCGGAACTCAATATCATCACCGGCTGCGCCACCGCACCTCATTTGCGATCAGGTATCCATATAGGTATCTCGGAATTCTATGTCAAACGAGGAGCAAAACTCACCTTCACTATGATCCACGATTGGGCTGAAGAGGTAATGGTTCGGCCCCGGTCTGGCATCGTGGTAGAAGAGGATGGTCTGTTTCTGTCAAATTACGTTAGCTTGAAGCCCGTCCGCTCGCTGCAGATGTACCCAACTACCCGTCTCTCCGGTCCTGGGGCCGTGGCACGCTTCCATTCTATTCTTGTGGCTCCGCCTGGGTGTGAACTTGACACCGGTGCCCGAGTGGTGCTGGAAGCCCCCCACACCCGGGCCGAGATAATCTCGCGGACGATTACAACGGGTGGGGTTATCAAAGCCAGAGGACACCTCAAGGGATTGAAATCTGATGTCAAAGCCCACTTGGAATGCCACGGGCTCATCCTTGCCGAGGAAGGCACCATTCACGCTATCCCAGAGTTGGAAGGGCATAAGGCTGGGGCGGAGATGTCGCACGAGGCGGCAGTGGGCAAGATAGCTGAAGAGGAGATCGAGTACTTGATGGCCCGGGGACTCACGGAAGAAGAAGCCACCGCAACTATAGTCAGAGGCTTCCTGAATGTACAGATTGAAGGTTTACCGCCTGAGCTTCAGGCGAAAGTGGACCAAGCCATTGAAGAAAGCGAAATGAGTATGTTGTGAAGCAGCTATCGGCGGTCAGCGATCAGCTGTCAGTAAGAAGTCAGGAGTCAGGAGCCAGGAGTTAGAATCCAGAAAAATTCGGTTACAGCCTTCAATATATAAAGCTCAAACACTCCGAAATTGTCGGGGCTGACTAATGTCAGCTGACTTCTGGTAATCACATATTGCGCCATGAGCGCACCTCAACTCCCCAGCCCTTTTGTGTTAAAATCCAACCATGGCTCATTATCGCATTCTACTTCCCTATTTCCGCCGCAATCTGGGAATCCTTGCCATCGGCGTCAGCGCGCTACTGATAGTCGATCTATTGCAGCTTTTCATTCCACGCGTCATCAAGCTGGCCGTGGATGATCTCACCCGCTACCAAGCCACCAGCGCCGCTTTGCTCTCTTATGCCGGGATGGTTTTGGCCCTGGCCTTGGGCATCGTCGTCTTCCGCTTTGTCTGGAGACGATGCCTGTTTGGCCATTCGCGCCACGTTGAGGAGGCATTGCGAAATCGTCTATTCGCCCACTTGCAGACTCTCTCTTTTTCCTACTTCGACCGCGCTAATACCGGTGACCTTATGGCTCATGCCACCAACGACGTTCAGGCAGTACAACTGGCCGCTGGCATGGGGCTGGTGGCCCTCACCGATACTCTCGTCCTGGGGACCGCTGCAATTGGTTTCATGCTCTATATCAATCCCAGCCTGACGCTGATTGCCCTTCTGCCCATGCCCTTCATAGCTCTTTTTGCCCGGACCATCAGTAAAACTTTCTATGAGCGCTTTCAGAAGGTGCAGGCCTCGTTCTCTCAACTAACAGAAAGAGCTAGGGAGAATCTTGCCGGAATTCGCACCATCAAAGCCTATACTCAGGAAACCGCGGAGACGAACCGTTTTGATCAAACTGGCCGGAACTATATTGAGGAAAATCTCCGCATGGTAAAAATCAGTGGCTTGTTCTCCCCCATGAGTCTCATATTTACCAACTTAAGTATGGCCCTAGTCCTCGTCATCGGTGGTAAACTTACTATCCTGAACACCATAACCGTTGGAGACTTTGTTGCCTTCAACAGCTATCTTCTCCTCCTCACTTGGCCCATGATGGCCCTTGGTTGGATGATAAATTTGTTCCAGCGGGGCTCGGCTTCTCTAGGGAGAATTCAAGAAATCTTGAACACCACTCCTGAAGCTGCTGAGATAGCGGAGACACCCGAGAATTCCCTTACACGGGGAGACATTGAAAGCCGAAGCCTTACCTTTTCCTATCCTGGCTCCAATTTCCCAGCTCTAAAGGATATTCATCTGAAAATCAAACCTGGACAATTGGTGGGAATCGTTGGTCGTACTGGTGCAGGTAAGAGCACTCTTTGCCAGCTATTACCTCGTCTCTACGACATCCCCGCAGGGCAGCTTTATCTGGAGGGTGAGGATATTCGTCGCTGGCCTTTAGATGAACTACGCGGAGCCATCGCCGTGGTGCCTCAGGACCCATTTATCTTTGCCGATACCGTCCGCGCCAACATCTGTTTTGGAAATCCCGATGCAAGTACTGACGAGATGATCAAGGCCGCTGAAGCCGCACATTTGCTGGACGAGATTCTCGCCCTGCCCCAGCAGTTCGACACCATCCTGGGAGAACGCGGCGTCACCCTTTCAGGCGGTCAAAAACAGCGGCTGACCCTTGCGAGGGCACTCGTGCTCTCTACACCGCTGCTCATTCTCGATGACTGCTTCTCTTCGGTGGATCTTGAGACCGAGCTTGCCATTTTGGCTAATCTCAAACGTTACCTGAAAGCCAGGACAACCCTGATAGCATCGCACCGTTTGGAGGCTATGAGGGCTGCTGATGTGATTTTTGTCCTGGAAGGGGGTCGCCTGCGAGAGCAGGGAAGCCACGACCAACTTCTTGCACAAGAGGGAACCTATGCCGCCCTCTACCGCCGTCAGAAACTGGAGGCTGAATTGTATGAGAAAGAGGTAATAGGTCGGGGGTAAGAGATAAGAATTGCGGATTTCGGATTGCGGATTGCGGATTTGGGATGTGAGATGTGGGATCTGGGATGTGAGATTAATGGATTGGGGAATTTAGAAATTTTAGGCATTTTAGCTCATTTTAGCTCACTTTAGTTCATTTTAGGCATTTTCTCTTATGCACGGTAATTACGGTTATTTTGAGGAAGACAAGCTGGGCAAGCCCTATGACTGGCCCCTGTGGCGTCGTCTGGCCGGCTACGCTCGGCCATATCTAAAGGTTATCGGCTTCAGTGCCATGCTCATACTGCTGGTTACTGTCTTCGACCTCGCCCTACCCTATCTGCTCAAGGTGGGCATAGACAGATATATCGTCCGGTCCGCCCGCCAGATTCAAATACTGGGGGCCCCGTCGCCAGAACTCCAACGTTTTCTTGATAAAACCAATGTTCAGCTACGCCAGGGTCCGGAAAAAGGACAATTTTTCATCGCCAATGAAGTTCTGCGCAAGATGGACCCTCGGCTGCAGCACAAACTGCAAACACAGGGCTTCATTCCGCCTCAGCGTTTCTATTACACCCCCTTTGGCACCGATGTTCAAAGACGAGTAGTGCTGGCCCACCCCACCCTCTTTCATATTGCGGATGGAATTGCATACATTGACTATCGTAATTTGGCCAAGTTATCCGCTCAGGATACTCTGGCCTTACGTAAGCACGACATATCAGGGCTGTACCGTCTGGGCCTGTTCTTTGTGGCACTCCTCCTGCTGAGCGGAATCTGTACCTTTGGCCAAAACCTGCTCATGGTATACGCCGGGCAGCACATGATGCACGATCTGCGCATGCAGCTCTTTGGTCACCTTCAAAAGATGCGCCTGTCATTTTTCAACCGGAATCCAGTTGGTCGACTGGTTACCCGTCTAACCAATGATATCCAGAATCTGGACGAAATGTTCGGTTCGGTGGTAATGACCCTTCTAAAAGACGTGGTCCTGCTGTGTGGCATTCTCGTCATTCTTTTTCGCCTCCGGTGGGATCTCACTCTCGTTACCCTGTCTGTTATCCCGCTCATTGTTGTGCTCTTTCGTATTTTTGGGGTGCAAGTTCGCTCCGCCTACCGCGACATTAGAGCCAAATTGGCTAAGATCAATGTGACTCTCAACGAATACCTTTCCGGGATCAGGGTAATCAAGATTTTCCGCCAAGAAAAAACAGCATTGCGTCGTTTTGAAAATCTAAATCACGATTACTACCGCGCCACTCTCAGACAGATTATGCTTCAGGCGATTTTCTTCCCCTGCATCGAATTGCTGGCGACTACCACAATCGCACTTCTCATTTGGTATGGGGGGAGGCAGGTTCTGGCAAACACCCTGAGCCTTGGAGCCCTCGTGGTCTTTATCTCCTACCTCCGCATGTTTTTTGGACCCATCCGAGACGTATCGCAGAAATACAGCATCATGCAATCTGCCATGGCTTCAGCAGAGCGAATTTTCCTTCTCCTGGACGATAAGGAACTGGAAAGATACGATTCCACCGAAGCTAACCCACTTACTGTTAAGGGAGAAATTGAGTTTCAGCAGGTGACTTTCGGCTATCGCCAAGAGGAGCCGGTGCTGAAAAACATCTCCTTTCAAGTCAAGGCCGGGGAAACTTTGGCGATTGTAGGTGTCACCGGTGCAGGGAAAACCACCCTGATGCATCTTTTGGAAAGATTCCATGAACCCCAGAAGGGAACTATTCGCCTGGATGGTAGAGACATTGGTGAAATGGACCTTTCCTGGTTACGGTCTCAGGTGGGGCTTATCATGCAGGATGTCTTTCTTTTCGCCGGGAAATTTAGGGAAAATATCGCACTCGATCGTGCTTTATCCCGAGAAGAACTCATGAGGATTGCACGGTTGGCGCACCTGGAAGATTTGGTTTCCCGACTCCCCGGCCAACTTGAGGCGGAGGTATACGAGGGCGGTGTTACCCTGTCCGCGGGGCAGCGCCAACTCCTTGCCATCGCCCGAGCCATGTCCTATGACCCGAAAGTATTAATCCTCGATGAGGCCACTGCCAATATAGATAGCGAGACAGAACACTTGATTCAGCAGGCACTGGAACGGTTATTTCAGGGCAGAACCACCTTGGTTATTGCCCATCGGCTCTCCACCATACGTCAAGCTGACCGCATATTGGTCTTGCATAATGGCCAAATTGTAGAACATGGCACTCAAGAGGATCTTCTGTCCCGCCGTGACTTCTATTACAGGCTGCATCAGTTGCAGTTTACCTCGCCCTAATCGACTCAATTCGTTAAATCGTCAAATGGTCAAATTGTCAATTCGTAAACGGTGAACGGTAAACGGTAAGAGGTGAGCGGTAAGCGGTAAGCAAAAAAAAAGAATCCAGGAGTCAGGAGACAGGAGTCAGAATTGAGGTTTCAGGTGTCAGGTGTCAGGTGTCAGGAAAAACAGACAAGGAATCTAAAACCTCATTTGTCTCAAATCCGCAATCCGCAATCCGAAATCCGCAATCTTCCCTCTGCTCTATGCCTCCATCCTTGCAAGTGGAACAAACATTGCTTAGCTTTAGAGACAGTCTATATGGCCAAATAGTAGGAGATTGTCCTTATTCTGGTAGCTCAGCCCTTATGTGTTTTGGCAGTAATTAGGTTTGGTTAATGCAACGTTACCGTTTGAAGATCAAATTCTTTACGCTCCTGGTTACTGGTGTGTTTATTATTCTCGGGCCAGCTTTCATGGGGGCTGTTCAGGGTCGAACAGATGATATGGGCGAGCGTTTCTCGCAGGCTCAAACGGATTCAAATTTACGAACTAACTTCTTGCGATCCTACGTACAGCAGGAGGGGCTACCAGATTACGTATTACAGGTTTTGTACTCTGAGGAAGTGAAAACGCTCGCTGTTTCTCACCCGCTGGTGAAAACCAAAAACGGAAACTATCGACCCACAAGTCACGCACTTGCCATAGGGCGGGGCTACCCTTCCCGTATGACCTTCGGACCGAAGATGTTCCACGCCGCTTATCACTACGCCGACTTTCAAAGTGTCGTTCAGCACGAGGCCGCCCACGCTAAATTCTGGGCCACAGGCTCACTAAATTACCTCGATGATGTGGACACCAGCGAGAATAGCAAGGTCAGGCTCCGGGGATTATTTCCCATTCTTTTTGAGTTGGACGCCATAAAGACACAGACGGAGCATTCCAGCTGGCAGCAGACATCAAAAGTATTCAGAATGGGGCAGATGGCTTATCGGCAAAAGTGGCTGGACAAACTGGAAGAATTAGGGCAACAGTCCTTTATGTACGATATGAAACCACTGTTGAAGCGAATCCGTCGAACCTATGAGTAGGGTGTCAGGTGTCAGAATTGATAGACCTGAACACTGAAACCTGAAACCCACGATCTTGGTTACTGCTATTTGTTTGATATTTGAAATTTATGATTTGGAATTCCCATTACATTCTTACCACTGGGTAGGCCGGGCTCACTTATAGGTAAACTCGGCAAATGTATTTACTTTTTCGTTGCCACCAAACTCAATGAGTTTCAGCTTGAGACCCTCATACCTGTACGCAACATAGGAGTCTGTGAAGCGGGTTATTTTCACCAGCATACCGTTCTTATTCCAGGAAAGTGCCTCATAGAAAGGCCAACCTTTTGAACTGTGAATCACTTGTTTTGTGCCTTCCGGATAGTAATATTCGCAGTGAAACAGATCCAAGTTCTTATTATTGGGATCGACAAAACGGATGCAGGTCCAGTGGTTCCAACGTTGTTTCGGGTTCCCCTCAGGCCACTGCCGCACCTCCGCTTCAAATTTCTTTAAACTGCGATCAAAAATCAACATACGCTGCCCTGGGTTCCCAGTGCTGGCATCACGCCACCTCTGTACCAGGCACCATAGGGATCCGTGGATCAGAACAAAACCATCACCTTGTCGGATGATCTCCCCTCCCCCAGCCTTACGAAATACATAGGTAAACGGGTACATCCTCTCTTCTTGGACAAGATGGAAGTCCGCTGAACCGATACGGCCAATGAGTTCCTGTAGGCGAAGGTATCGAATGCGGTCTGGCGATGGTG
>JASFGC010000073.1:0-12210 GCA_050123975.1 Syntrophobacterales bacterium
GTGCTTTAGACAGGGATAAAAGGCTCGGCCAGAGGGTATTTCTTGAGCCCGTATAATGAACCGCACTCGGGAAGTATACAAAGAAAGACGTAGAGCGAAGATCATTGCGGATTGCGAATTGCGAATTTAAAAACAAGAAGGCAGGAGTCAGAATCAAGAATTAGGGATCAGCTTTTGTGTCTCTCTTCCCTGACACCTGAAACCTGACACCTGAAACCTAAGTCGTTGAGATTCAACAATCCTCAATCTACAATCTTAAATTTAATACGTCATTGCTGATCTGAAAACAGGGTTCTCAGGAAAGGATGGCTGGAGCCTTCTGCAAGCGTCTTGTGAGTAAGGATATCCTCAGTGTTGAAAAAAAGTGCGAGAGAATCATAACGGACGAGCGTCCCATAGGCAGCCGCACTGAGGTTTCCTCTGATGATTTCGCTCAAAGGAATTCCCACTCTTATCCGGTTCCGGTAGAGCAACTCCCTCTCGTACACAAGAAGGTTCTCCACTCCCACTTTGGCTACCTTGTCTGGGGCACCAAGTAGAGAGAGCGCCTCCTCCAGAGTTGTCTCGCCCACTACGAGTTCCTTTTGCGGGACAACCAGCTCATCTCCCTCTACGTACTTGGCAATTTGATAGGTGACACAACCGGACAAGAGCACGTTTACTAGAACTATGATCGATAGAAGGAGGCTATTAATTCGGAAGTCCATATTCCGCCTTGTCAGCATCGAGACTGAGGCCATAGTGAGTTAAGGTGTCTTCTAAATCAAAGAAGAAAACCAGTTGGTCATGTTGCTTTTCAACGTTGCCTAAGGTGAGGAGAACCAGCCAGCATATAGTACCTTTGGTCACACTGCGCTTGTATACGTAGGCATTGCCATTGGCCAATTCCACCACCTTGCTTGGGGCTCCAAATATCTCGGTTACCTCTGTCGCTGTGGTCTCACCAGGAACTAGTTGGGCAAGTTCTGTGGATTCAAACGGTTGGAATTCCTTATTTTTCCCGATTACCAAACAGCCAGATAAAAGAGTAGTTACCATCAAAACAGTCAAAATGTAGACTTTTAACCTCATCACATTTTCTCCAGCGCTTGCTTGCAGTCGATCTTTTTCCGTATACAGAGTCACTCCCACAGGTTCGTATTTAAGTTCCAAACTATCTACCAAGTCGCGAGAAAACTCTTGGAAGTCACTCATGACAAACCTCGTCGATTCTTCCGGTTCGATGCATGAGAATCGGAACCTTTCTTTCAGATGTTTTTCGCTTCTTCCACCAGAAATGATAATAATTTGCCGTTTACCATCTGGCAGATGGCAAACAGTGGTTGACGGTCTGAGGGTGGAGATTCCTGCTTTGGGCTCTCCAGTGTAGTAGAGATTCTGATTGATGACACTTACTAAATATCAGTCAATGGTTGGTTTTTTCTTCTCATAGTGCTGGGCGACAAAGTATTTTATGAACTGGCGAACATCACCTGAGGCCCTGGTGAAGCGGACACCCATCCCACACGGAGGTATATTTTTCTCATCGCAGTGCACCTGTAACCAGGCCACTTCGGCCCGGGCACTCAGAGTGCTATGATTGGGAGCCATGATATGAAGCATGAACCGTTCTTTCGGTCTCAATGCCTTCTCACATCGTATAAAGGCTCCATTGGCACCGATATTTTCCATCTCTGCGACTATACCCCCGTCGGTATGTTTAACCACAGCAGGCCAGTCCACGGGTACCCTGCGGTAGCGGCGTCTTTCTCTTCCCATAAGCCACCTCCTCAGGAATGGAGGAGTTGATTAAACTCTTCTTTCTGGTACATCCTCAAGACAACAGGAATGGCTTCTATCAGAGTACATAAAACTTGTCAAGCGACCTGCAAGAGCCATGCTATATGCCATAACATCTAGATAAAACACAAAAAAGGGCAGATTCGTGCGCGCTTCTGTCTTGGTTTTCTGCTTGATTGAAAGGATCAACAATCCGGGAGTATTAGCCCGTATATTTTATGAAATATCCAGGCTAGATGGGCTTGATAAACATACGGAAAATCACTGGCAGCGGGCCGGTCCAGTGCCATAATCTGCGGACTCAACTCTGTGTACTTTTCCCCCCTTGAGCGTAAGAATTTTCATGAATCTCGCCGAGCCGCAATTATAAGTCCACTTTTCTATGATAAGCCCATTTGTTTTTATGAGCTCTTTCAGGTCTGGTTCACCGCACTTTTGGAGCAACTCGATGGTTGGATCTCCGACGCTGACGATTTCGGTTCCACACCGAATTGACCGAGCGGAAGCCTGAGGCGACATGGCCAGAACGAAAATCGCAACTGCAACCATAATTGTCAGAATAAGTGTGACCTTCTTCATAGCTCGGTACCATTTCTAGATCAGAGATACATGAGATAATGAACGGTATATCAATACTAAGAAACTGGCTTCCCAAAGTCAATCAGGTAAAGACCGCAGGATACCGAGGAGTTATGTATTCGTGAAGATAGCAAGCTCTCTACAACTGCAGATGTTGACTTGTCCATTTTCGGCGGTTAGTCTGTCGATGCGTTCATAAGTGTCAACGTGTGTTTGGTCTCCTGTGATAGATACATTTATTGTAGGGGGAGATTTCCTGGTGCCAAAAAGATTATCTGCCAAAAATAAATTACTGCTGTTGATCCTCTCCTTTGCCATCCTGCTGATATCCTCTTCCAGTTGGGCTGAACGAAAAGGTCACCCCGGAAAAAGTGACCTCCATCCAAAAGCGAAAAATATTATCTTTATGGTTGCCGACGGTATGGGTCTCGCTCATGTGACTGCTGCCCGGATCTTTAAAAATGGGCCGGACGGAAAAAGTCTTCACCTGGAGACCTTACCAACCCTCGGTTACCAGAGGACCCATTCGGCAAGTGATTCATTGACCGATTCTGCTGCCGCCGCCTCCGCCTGGGCCAATGGTGAGAAATTCAACAATGGTGAGATCTCTTGTCATGACCACGATCAAGATGGAAGATGCGAGCCAGCACCTAATCCTACCATCTTGGAGGTTGCCAAGGAAAAGGGGAAAGTAACAGGCCTGGTGGTAACCTCAACCGTTACCCACGCCACCCCAGCTGCCTTCGGTTCCCACGTTCCATCAAGGCGCTGCGAGAAAGAGATAGCCCGGCAATACATCCAGGTTACTGAAGTGGATGTAATCCTCGGGGGTGGTCGTAAAAAATTCAAATCCACTGAAGAGCAGGCCGACAAGTGTGGCACCTTCGGCGACTTCATCGCCGAGGCAGAGAGGAAAGGCTATCAGATCGTCTACACTAAAAGAGAACTGGATGGTTTTGTGGCAAAAAGTTCAACAAAGATTTTAGGGCTTTTCGCTCCAAAGGGGAAAACCCCGGAACTTTTTCGTGTCTATCCAGAGGAGCACTACCGGACAGAAGAGCCCACCCTGCCCCACATGACAGCAGCAGCCTTGGACATTGTAGAGAGAGCCCAGGATGGTTTCTTTCTTGTGGTGGAAGGATCGCAAATCGATTGGGCCAGCCACCGTAACGATGTTGCCTACCAGATAGGTGAGACCCTTGCCTTCGACGAAGCAGTGAAAATGGTTCTGGATTGGATTAATGAGAAGCCAAATCGAAGGCAAAACACCCTAGTGATTATCACAGCCGATCATGAGACAGGTGGCTTTGCTATCAGCGGCGCCGGAGGAAGGAAATACAAACGTGGTGATATAGTTGATCATGGTTGGACCAGCAAAGGACACACGGCCGAAGATATCTTGATCTGGAGCCAGGGGCCTGGAAGCCAGTATCTGGGAAAGGGTCTTGATAACACCGATTTGTACAGAGTGATGCTGAAAGTTCTGAAGTGAAAAATCCGATTGAAGAAGACAGGAGACAGGAGGTTAGCATGGGGCTTGGAGCATGGAGTAATGAAATCCCAAATTCCAAGCACCAAATCACAAACAAATCTCAAATTCCAATATTCAATGACCAAAACAAAAAACAGGTTTGGAATTTGGAGTTTTGGTCATTGTGATTTGTTTGATATTTGGGATTTGTGATTTGGTATTTTTTGTCACTCTTACAGATGTCCGTATTTGTCTAACGCATCGAGCAAAGGGGTGCCCTGCCGAATGTCTTGTCGCGCCTTGGAGTCTTTGTCAGCCCAGATGGCAACCTGGGTTGTGATTTCGTCGATGAATCCGGCTGCAACGATAATCACCCCATCATCATCAGCCACAACTATATCACCAGGCGTCACCGTCACCCACTCTTCCAGAGCTCCACGAACCCGGACGGGGACTTGACGATCGGATACACGCCAGCGCCCGATAGCTTGGGCAGGTGTACGGTAGCGAACCATCATAGCCAATTCAAGGGTCCTCAGGTAACCTAGATCTCTCACCCCTCCATCCACCACTACTCCAGCGCAACCCCTTGCTTTCATGGCCTCGCTCAGCAAATCGCCAAAGCAGCACACTCCCTGGATATCATTCCCGGCCCATACCGGCACAACGCCGGGAACCATGGCATCTATGGCGGCCAGTTTGGCTCGATCGCCACCTCCCGACCAACGGTGTGACTCTCCGGTAATTGTATAGGCTGGGCCAATGAATCTTACGCCCGGACCAGGTATGGGAAAAAGAGAGTTGTCCAGAATCGGCGGCAAGAGATCCATGGTATCAAAGACATCAGAAATAACTGCTGTGCCGGCTTCCATGAGAGATTTTAATGAGCTTTCCATCTACTAACCTCCTGTAGCCTGTTAACTCCGCAGATTGCAGTCCTCAGAGTATCTGTTTTGCTTTTGTTAACCACGGAGACACGGAGAGCACAGAGAGAACCATTTATCTTGCCCGATCGGGAGCCCCGCTTACTCAGCGGGACAGGCCTCTGATCGGGCAAGAGATCGCAGCCCTGCGGGCACGATCTAGCAAACCGTTGCCTCGATGTCAACGGTTGGATCCAGGCTCAAGAGCGTTCGCCGCAGGCGGAGGCTCTTTTCCCTGGCCGTCGTCTCCCGGCCAGGGAAAAAACAACATCCTCTGTGTACTCTGTGCCTCTGTGGTTAACTTTTTATCATGGCTCCATGGGGCGCCAAAATGCAGAGAATTGGCTGCAAGTTCTGAAGCAACTATGGATGAATGACTTTCATTTTAGCGTCAATTAATTCTTTATGAGTGAGGCGCAACAACTGAGCCAGTTTGTGGACCAAATAATCTTCATGTCTGTCAAGCTTGCCATCGGTATATATGACTCTCCAAACCATCTCAATGATCTGGATCTTTTCATCCGCTGAATAATTCTGATTAATAAGTTTGGCAAACTTCCACAGGTCAATACTTCTCTTTAACTCTTCACCCGCAGCTTCAATGAGCGCAACAGCATGTTCATCGGGCAGATCATAATCTTTTTTTATTATATTGATAATATTCTCTCTTTCAGACTTGCTAAACTCGCCATCTATATGAGCCATCTCGAGCAAGAGAGCACATGTTGCTATCCTGACATCATGAGACGTGGTTTCCTTCTCAGCTCCAGAAACATCACTCCTGCTTTTGCCAAAAAACTTCTTCACGAGATCAATCATATTCTGGATTACCTCCTCGTACCAATGACCAATGCCAAATCTCAAGGGTTCAGGGTTCAGGTGTCAGGTGTCAGCGGTGAACGTTAAATCGTCAAATCGTTAAATAGTCAAATGGTCACATCTTCAAACTAGTATTACTCAATCTCACATCCCACATCTCACATCTACAATGTTCCTAGTTCTTAGTTCCTAGTTATCTTCTGCCCTCTGTCCTCTGTCCTCTGTCCTTTTCGCCGTGTCACCGTTTCTCCGCGCCTGCCCGCCATCGGCTTCGCCTTCAGGCGAGGCGGGCGGGTCCCCGCGTCATCTTGCAGTGCCTGGTGCCTAGTTTCTGCCCCATGCTCCATGCTCCACGCCCCATGCCTTCCTCAATCCCAAATCCGCAATCCGCAATCCTAAAGCCTCTAATACCTGAACCCCTTGATAACAAAATAGATCCCAACAATGATCATAATCACCGAGGAGACCTTGTAGATTAAATCTCTTCTCTTCATCCAGCCGAGATCGGCAAGCTTTGCTATCAACAGCAGGGCAGCCACCGTCCCCAGGCCAAATGACAGCATGATTCCCACACCAATAAAGAAACCCTGAGCGGTCTTCTGAGCTTCCATGCCAGCCCGCGTCGCAGCAAGAAGGGCCGTATACACTGGTCCGCATGGTAGCAGGCCCAGCAGCATTCCTAATGGATAGTATGTCACTGTTGATCTTGCTTCAGAGAGTTTGCGAAACCCCCGCGACAACACACCCTGGGGGTTGTAATAATCCCCAAAAATCTTACCCAAAGGTATCCAGCCGGCCATGGCAAGCCCCATGACGACAATGAGCATGCCGGTAAGGATCATCACACCTTTCTGGAGGCTGGCAATGCTGGCGGCTACCCGGGTAAAGGAACCGGTAGCTCCCATGACACCTCCGAGCAGTCCGTAGGTAGTGATCCTCCCACCATTGTAAAGCAAGTGAGGCACAAGTACGGATCGCCCCTTCAAGCTGAGTGAAAGAGAGACCACGATCGGCCCGCACATGCCGATGCAATGACCAAAACCGACAGCAAGGCCGGTGGTAAAAATGACGAAATATATGGTTTCAGTAGATAACATCAAAGACAAACTCAACCGAACCCGCATCGGGGACCGTAACCTTCGCCTTCCAGGTCCGGCGACCGCTGGGGCAGCGGACGATGACTCCCTCACCACGGTAAATCAGCTCTCCAGCCGGCTTGAGAATAACCCGGTTTCTCCCCATATTCATGCCCGGCATACCGAGATCAATGTAAGGAGCGGCCACAGGCTTCTCACCCGTAAAAGTGACGGTAAAAGTGAGGTCTTGCATTGCTTTTACCGGCTTCGGCTCAATATCCATGCTCACCCTTGTTGCTGAAATATCGGCTGTGCACGGTCCAGCATGGACATCGCACTCGATCCTTGGTGGTTCACTCTCCCCGCTGCTGACGGGTGGACAAACAGAAAATATTATCAGAGCAATAGCCACGACGAACAGTCGAAGTTTGAGATTTGATTGCATAGAAAATCCTTCTGGGTAAATGCCTAAAATGTTCTAAAATGAGCAAAAATGCCTAAAATTATTGGAGCTGCGCCGGCTAGGTCAAAGAATATAGTAAAACTCCTCTCATTTCTCAACCAATAAGGCAGAGCACGTTCAGCCCACAAATCAATTGCCATTTTAGACACTTTAGGCATTTTAGGCATTTACGTCTCCTTAAACACTTTAGACATTTTAGGCATTTGTCATTGCATCGACCGGAATCATGCCTATATTTCTAACAACCCCTCGCGGGGTAGAGTTGTTTTATTACAGATAGCTTGTTTACGAACCCAACACGGGAGGCCTTCAATGGCACGTTTGCTTTATATCGAAGCTTCACCACGCAAGGAAAGATCCGCTTCAATTGAAGCTGCAAAAACCTTTATAACTGAATATGAACGCACTCACCCAGATGACGTTGTTGAAACCCTGGATCTCTGGGCAACTCACCTTCCCGAGTTCGATGGGCATGTTATTGATTCAAAATATGTCATCCTGCATGGTCTGGAGCACACAGAAAAACAGAGGCAGGCCTGGAAAGCAGTAGAGGATGTGATCGCCCAGTTTACAGCGGCGGACAAATATCTCTTTTCACTGCCCATGTGGAATTTCGGCATCCCCTACAAATTGAAACACTACTTTGATGTCATCGTCCAGCCTGGATATACCTTTAGCTTCAGTCCTGAAGAGGGCTACAAGGGTCTGGTGACCGGCAAGCCCATTGCCACCATCTACGCGCGGGGTGGCGCCTACGGTTCCGGTACCGGCGCTGAGAGCTACGACCTGCAAAGAGCTTATCTGGAGCATATCCTAACATTCATTGGCTTCAGTGACTTTCAGACCATACTGGTGGAGCCAACCCTGGTATCTCCTGAAGATAAAGAGAAGATTATGGAAGCAGCCAGAGAGCAGGCCCTTGCCATAGCTGCCAAGTTCTAGTTTATGGGAGCCATGGCAACTAGACACTAGGTACTAGGCACAACAGGATGACGCGAGGACGCGGAGAAACGGCGAGACGGGGACTAGAGGTCAGAAGTCAGACGACAGAGAAGAGGCTGGAGGTTAGAGGTTTGAGGTTAGAGGCAATGAATCCTGCTAAGCAAATGAATAGTGCCTCCAGCCTAAAGCGGAGCGCTCCTCCAACCTCCAACTCTATGCGCTAGGCGCTCTGCTTCCCATCTGGACAATCATTGGGTACTGGAGTATTATGCCTGCGTTGTAGAACCCAGAATCTTTTAGGACTAGCCCGGATATTTCATGAATTGCTGTCGCGAGACCGCGAAACTGGAAACCCGCTTGTCGCAGATGCCGCTTGCGGTGCGGGACTGAGCGGAGCGCAGCGAGCGCGAATTAGAGGGGTGTGCCACCTGGCAACCGCAGGGTGTTGGTTTCCGTACCTGAACGGTACGTCGCAGGTGCCGACACCCGAGGACGCCAGAAAAAACGGCCATATCCGTGGTCGCAGCAAGTGATTCATGAAATATGCGGGCTACTGGAACTTGAGTGATAGCAACGAGGAGGGCTTGATGTCAGTCATTACAATTAGCAGGGAATGTGGTGTGAATAGCGAAAAAGTGGCATCTCTTTTGGCGGAAAAACTGGGTTGGGAATACATCGGCAAACGGTTAGTGGCGAGGATTGCCGATGAGCTCCATATTTCTGAAGGCGAAGCTGAAACGTTTCTTCAGGACGCGCAATCGCGTCTTTTGCGTTTCGTGGATAAATTTACTTGCTCGCTGATACAAAAGGTGGTTGATCGCGAGCGTGGTTGCCTGGATGACGAGAACTATTTTAAGACCGTCAAGAAATTAGTGGAAGATGTGTATGAGGATAAAAATGCAATCATTCTAGGCTGGGGTGGGATGTGTCTTTTGCGGGATAAACCCAATGTGCTTCACGTTCGGCTGATCAAAGATGTGGCAGGAAAAATCGACACCATTATGAAGCGCTTTAAGATTGACGAAAAAGCAGCCAAATATCACATCGACAGAGAGGAAAAGGATTCAGAAAGCTTGATCAGGCACTATTTCAATGTGGATTGGAATAACGCTTCTCTTTACGACTTGGTTATCGACATGGGAAAGACTACCGTTGAGGATGCCGCAAACACGATCATTGAAAATCTGAAACTCAAGACATCTTACGCCTGAGGCAGATTTCTTCCACTCTGCGTTTGCTCCAACGCCCTTATTGTTTCACATGGTTAAACCCTACAGTGGATTTGAAATAAAAAAAATTTACACCCAAAGTGCCCTGCGTTGGACTGCCCCCTTGACGCAAAGCGCTAAGCGCAGAGCGCAGAGCGTGAGGTAAACAGTAAACGGTGAACGGTAAACCGGTCATGCGCCGGCTCAGCGACTGTTCACCATTTACCATTCTTTCTTTTTTTCGCTATGCGCCATGCGCTATGCTCTATGCGATCTGACCTGGCCTTAAGGACCAGGTTTTCGCTGTTGAATAATTACTGTAAAACTCCGCTTCAATCGAAGAATGCTCAACAATTACAAGTCACTACCGACCACCTTGGTGACGGACTATATTGTCCGGCCCGCCGAATCCTTCTTCAAAAAAGAGGCTTCCAGTAGTGTGCTCTTGCTCTTGGCCAGCCTTATTGCAGTGGCCTTGGCCAATTCCTCATTTGCCCCTGCTTACCACCACCTTTTGCACACAAATCTCACCTTAGCCCTTGGTGAGCTCCGCATCACTCAGTCACTCGTCCACTGGATAAATGACGGTCTCATGACCTTTTTTATCTTTGTCGTGGGATTGGAGATCAAACGGGAAATTCTCGTGGGCGAACTTTCGTCCCCCAAGAGTGCTCTGCTACCCGTTGTTGCTGCCCTGGGTGGGATGCTCCTCCCCGGCGCCATCTTTTTTGTCTTCAATCGCGGTACTGCCACGGCAAATGGCTGGGGAATACCCATGGCCACAGATATCGCTTTTGCTCTGGGGGCCATCGCCGTATTCGGCAGGAAGCTTCCTGTCGGCCTCAGGGTCTTTCTCTCCGCTTTTGCCATTGCAGACGACCTGGGAGCGGTAATCATCATAGCTTTCTTCTACACCAAAGAGATCGTCTGGAGCTACCTGATTATCTGCATTTTCTTCGTCTTGGGACTTATAGTCGCCAACCTTCTTTGGATCAGGTGGACGCTCCTTTACGCTCTTCTTGGTCTTGGCATTTGGATTGCTGTGCTCGGCTCGGGAGTCCACCCCACTGTGGCAGGATTTGTGGTCGCCATGTTCATTCCGGCTCGGGGCAAATATGACACTGATCGATTCGTCAAGAAAGTCAAGGAGATTCTGGACGAGTTCCAGTGTGAGGAACAGAGCTGCGGTTATTCAATCCTCTTGAACCAAGGCCATCTCGGTGCCGTGCACGCCTTGGAGTTAGCCTGTCATGATGTGGAAACTCCTTTGCAGAGGATGGAGCACGCCTTACATCCGTGGATCGCTTTCGGGCTCTTGCCAGTCTTCGCCTTTGCCAACGCTGGGCTGTCTCTCAAGGGAATGAATATCGCCACTGTCCTGGCTCAGCCCCTCACCATTGGCATCGCCCTGGGGCTGCTGGTGGGAAAACCGGTGGGCGTAACCGTGTTCTCCTTTCTTGCCGTCAAAACAAACATAGCGGTACTCCCAGCCGGGGTCAGGTGGCCTCACATTATCGGAGCCGGCATCCTCGGGGGCATAGGGTTTACCATGTCGTTGTTCGTCTCCAACCTTTCCTTTGTCTCACCAGATCTACTGAACTTCTCCAAGCTGGGTATCCTTTTGGGATCGATTCTCGCGGCCGTTGCAGGACTTCTGTTTTTAACCTACGACTGCTTTTTACAGAGCAAGCGGGAAGCAGCCTCATCACCCTAACCTCCCTAATGTTTCACCCGGGGTAGCTTCACTTTGCTCTATCTCTGTGAACGTGGTCCTGAGCGCTGGACATTCTAGAAATAGATATAAACGCTTCTCCAGGTCCGCCTTCCGGTATTCCTCTAAGATGCTCTCTGTGCTCTTCATTTTTTACCTCCATTTTTGCTGAAGTGGTTAACGATGGAATCCACAACAGACTCATCAGTTAGGATTCGCTTGTGACCCAAACCCTCGGTTGTATGCAATGAGATATTTTGAAATTCATTTGAGAGTTCTCTTGAGTCTGCATATGGAATAGTTGGGTCATGTTTATCGTGCACAATAAGAATCTCTGAGTTGATTTCCTTGAACAGATTTGCTGGGTTGTCTCGTCCCATATCGTAGCCGAACTGATTTTCATATTCCTGGATCAGTGTGTGATAGAGATGGGTGGGGACACCAACGTAATCAAAGAAACATTTTAGAACTTCCGCTAAACGTAAAGCAGGAGCTACGAGGACAGCCTCCAGTGGCTGGTTTTCCTTGGCAATGCTGTTGACCGTAGCAGAACCTCCTAAGGAGTGTGCAATGACGCCCTGGATTGTATGGCCATTTGAGGAGGTTAACAGTGTCCGTATGGTGTCGGTGAACTCAAAGTAACTGGATGTTTTCCCCTGAGACATCCCGTGACCGGGAGCATCATAGCCGATTACCGAATATCCTCTCTGCACGAGTGGCTCAATAAAATGATGCAACTGGATTCCCCTCCCATTCCAACCATGAGCCAAAAGAATGCTAGGCCCCGCACCCCATTTCCAACACTGTACGGTATTGTCATGGACTGATAGTTGAAATGATTCGCCCTTCTCGAGATATTGCTTTTCCACAGGAGTTGTTTTATACGCGGAGGGAGTGAAGAACATTTTCTTGACAAGTAGTTTTGTGAGTGTGGGGGTAACGTTCCACAGCAAATCCAGAGCACCGTGAACAGCCTTCTGCCTGATCTGAGAAAGACGAACGTTCGTGCTTAAGCATTTTTCATGATGTATGCAGGTTGTCATCTCTTTTCTCCTTTTATCGCTGAGTCTAGGGAAATGAAATACGGCGGGCTTTCAAAACGACTTTTTTGCTCTATGCTCTATGCTCTATGCTTCTGACACCTGACACCTGGATTCTTCACTTATAATTAGCGAGAAGCCTTTCCAAGGCTATTTCCTGACGCTTCCTCGTTTCAGTGTCGTCAAGCAATTTGTCATA